>JAFYRH010000154.1 GCA_017559555.1 Clostridia bacterium | reverse complement strand
GATTTCAATTTCGCCATCCCAACCGCATTCTTGGCAGAAGTCGGATTTGGTGTTCAATTCAGCGTACATAATGTTATCGTAGATGAAGCGCATAACTTGCAGAACTGCCTCAAGGTTTTGTTGCATATTGGGAACCTCAACGTAGCTGATAGCGCCACCGGGAGAGAGTTGTTGGAATTGTGCTTCGAACGCCAACTTGGAGAAAGCGTCGATCTCTTCGGTTACGTGAATGTGGTAGCTATTGGTGATATAACCCTTATCGTTAATGCCGGGAACCACACCAAATCTCTTTTGCAAGCATTTTGCAAACTTGTAGGTGGTGGATTCCAGAGGCGTTCCGTAAAGGCTGAAGTCGATGTTGTGCTTTGCCTTCCACTTTTTGCACGCGTCGTTGAGGTATTGCATTACGCTGAGAGCAAAAGGTGTAGCTGCAGGGTCGGTATGACTCTTGCCGGTCATATACTTAACGCACTCGTAAAGACCTGCATAACCAAGAGAAATGGTAGAATATCCGCCATAGAGAAGCTTATCAATAGGCTCGCCCTTTTCAAGTCTTGCAAGCGCGCCATATTGCCAAAGAATGGGGGCTACGTCGGAACGGGTGCCCTTGAGGCGCTCGTGACGGCACATCAAAGCCTTGTAGCAGAGCTCGAGACGTTCGTCAAAGATCTTCCAGAACTTTTCGATATTACCGCCGGAGGAAAGTGCTACGTCGGGCAAGTTGATGGTAACAACACCTTGGTTAAAGCGTCCGTAGTACTTAGGTTGACCGTTTTCGTCAACGTAAGGAGTCAGGAAGCTGCGGCAACCCATGCAGGTGTAGCAGTGACCTTCCCCGTTTTTGTCAACCTTGAGTTCAAGCATTTTCTTTTCGGAAATGTAGTCCGGAACCATACGGCGCGCGGTACATTTTGCCGAAAGTTGGGTGAGATAATAATAAGGAGAATCTTCGTGAATGTTTTGCTCTTCCAAAACGTAAATGAGCTTGGGGAATGCAGGGGTAACGTAAACGCCCTCTTCATTCTTAACGCCTTGATAACGTTGGAGCAAGGTTTCTTCAATAATAATAGCAAGGTCTTTCTTTTCTTGCTCGGTTCTTGCTTCGCCAAGGTACATAAATACGGTAACGAAGGGGGCTTGACCGTTGGTGGTCAACAAGGTTACAACCTGATATTGAATGGTTTGTACGCCCTTGCTGATTTCTTCGCGCAAGCGTTTTTCAACAATTTTGGAAAGTTGCTCGTCATTCAGAGTAGTGCCGATGGATGCCATTTCCTCTTTGACAGCTCTTGTAATCTTTTCGCGGCTTACCTGTACAAAAGGTGCGAGATGTGTGAGCGAGATGCTCTGACCGCCATATTGATTACTTGCAACCTGCGCAATGATTTGTGTTGCAATGTTGCAGGCTGTGGAAAAACTGTGGGGACGCTCGATCATGGTACCTGAGATAACCGTTCCGTTTTGGAGCATATCTTCAAGGTTGACCAGATCGCAGTTGTGCATGTGCTGAGCGTAGTAGTCAGAATCGTGGAAGTGGATAATGCCGTCCTGATGCGCCTTGACGATTTCCTCCGGCAGCAGAAGACGCATGGTGATGT
>JAFYRH010000153.1 GCA_017559555.1 Clostridia bacterium | reverse complement strand
GATGGTCTCACCGCAAGTGTGCATTGTTCTGTTTGTAACACCACCCTTATTGCACAGGAGCCTGTTCCTGCAGGACATACATTTACCGATTGGAAAACAGTGACAGAACCCGATTGCTTCTTCCCCGGTGAAGAAACCAGAATTTGCAAGGTTTGTGACCTTGTAGAAAACCGCGACGTAGAGCCTATTGCTCATAGCTTTGTTCAGGATGAGGAAACTAAGTTCTTCTCTTGTGAGCTGTGCGATGCGGTAATTTATGCAGGACATCTTTATGCGACTTTTGACATACCTACCCATTGGTTCGAAGCATATGAGATTTGCGATTCACTTGGTGGTTATCTTGCAACAATAACATCCTCGCGTGAGCAAGAGTTGATTGAAAGTATGGTTTCCAAGGGAGTGGATGAAACAGGAAAACGCGAGTGGATAAATACTGAAGGCTATTGGTTAGGCGCTATAAAAAATACAAGCGGTTGGGAATGGGTTACAGGCGAAGACTTTGACTATTCTAACTGGGATCAACAAGAGCCTACAAACGATTCTATATCTTGGTTCCTTGGAATAAATGGCTATGCAGAATGGCACGACTGTGTTTATACTCACATTGGAGAAACTGGTCTCAAATTCATCTGCGAATGGGAGCTTGATATAGTTGAGAGCGAGCATTACTTTACCGAGTGGGAAGTAACCACAGAAACCACCTGCTTTGGTGACGGTGAGCAGTATAGAATCTGCACTCACTGCGGACTTGAGGAAATCGAGGTTTTACCACAGCTTGAGCACAACTTTGTATTTAACGAGGCAACCGGCGTTACCTCTTGTGAGCACTGTGGTGCTGCTATGTATGACGGTCGAATTTATAAGATCTTCAATGTTCAGCTTTCTTGGTTCGATGCTTATTCTTATTGCGAAAGTCTTGGCGGACATCTTGTGACTATTACATCCGAAGAGGAGCAAACATTTATTAATACATATATGAAATCGCAGTCATTCAGTAGTCGAGTATGGATTGGTTTATACAATGATGGTGAATCATTTAACTGGATCACAGGAGAAAAATTCGATTACACGAATTGGAACGGTGATGATCCAAATTGTACGGGTGGCACTCAGTATTTTGGTGGAATTAATTATGGTAATTTAGGAAAGTGGACAGATGACGCACCTTTTTCAAGCGTTCATAGTATAATCTGCGAATGGGAAGCTGAATAATTACATAACAAAGTAGGTGAGCTTTGAAATACAGGCTCACCTTTTTTATTTGCAATTTTTTCTGTGTTTCTATTTACAAACAATTATTTTTGTGATAAAATAGATTTGCCAAACAAATCGAATAAAAGAATTTTGGGGATATTTTTGTCTATAGGGCATATTATACCCTTTTTTCGCCATACACTTATCTTGCGAATTTGGTAAAAGTGCAGATTCCTAAGATAAGTGTATGTGATATTCCCATATTCTTTTCGATTTGTTTGGCGACAATTGGAGTCTGCGTTTTTCGGTGCGCTGACTTTGGTTGGCGCACTTTTTGTTTTTACCGAAAAAACAAAATTTAAGGAGAAAATAAAATGAAAAAGGTATTAAGCATCGCATTTTTATTACTTTCGTTTGTGCTTGTGCTAACATCATGCAACATTATAAAAGGCGTTGTTATTAAGCACGAAGTAACTTTTAACCTGGACGGCGGAGTTGCAAGCGAAGAATATTCCGAGCGCGTAGAAATCGGTGACGGTAAAACACTCAACCTTTCAACACCCACACGCGAGGGATACAACTTCCTCGGCTGGTATTCGGGTGAAACCGAGATAACGGAGAACACACCTATTACCGCAGATCTAACTCTTAAAGCAAAATGGGAGTTAATAACTTATACCGTTAGCTTTGATGTTAACGGAGGTGACGGCACCATTAAAAGCGATGAGGTTAGCCACGGTGAGCATCTTGTTCTCCCCACCCCTACACGTGAGGGCTATAACTTCCTCGGCTGGTTTTTCGGTGAAACCAAGGTAACCGAAAAAACTCCTATTACATCCAATCTAAATCTAAAGGCTAAATGGGAGATAAAGAGCTTTACCGTTAGCTTCGTTGACTTCTTTGGCAATACCGTATCCACCCAAACGGTTAAATGGGGCGAAGGTGCGATTGCTCCCTCGGTTGACGGAATAATTAACAATCAGAGATTTGATAGCTGGTCGGCAGATTTCTCTAAGATAGTAGATGATATGACTGTAAACGCCGTATACGTTGATAACACCTATACTATTACCTATAGTCTTGGCGATAAGGGTGAAACTTTTACCGAGCCTTGCTTCTACGGCGAGCTTCCCAAGATTCCGGAAACACCGCTTATCGACGGATACGTATTCTTCGGTTGGTATCTTGACGAAGAATTTACTGACAGGTATTTCTTCGACTATAATCTTGACAGAGATATTACTCTCTATGCGAAGTTCTACGATACCTCTTTAGGTGAATACATAGTAATCTCTAACTTTGATCAGTTTAAAGCAATTAAGGATCTCCCAAACGCAAAATATCTATTTGCATGTGATATAAACTGTCACGGTGAGCAGCTTATTTCAATATCTAACTTCGCAGGTGAAATTGAAGGTAATGGATTCAAGATTTATAATTTCATAATTTCATCCACCTCAACACAGACGGGTATTGTTAATAACAATACTGGTATTATCAAGAACCTATACGTAGGCGATTACACCTATAACGTAAAATCGACTCTCGGTGCCGAATCCAGCTTCGGAATCATTGTTGCAAGAAATTGGGGAACAGTTGAAAATTGCCACGTTTTAGAAGGCGAGATGACTGTTTCCGTCTCAATTGCTTCTGGGGTGGCGTGCATGATAGGCGGTATTGTTGGATACAACGCAAATTCTGGAGGATATATCGGAATTATATCTAATTGCACCAACCGCGCTACAATAAACACAAGAACTAATCATTCACCCGGATACAGTGAAAATATTAACGTAGGTGGAATTGCAGGTAGAAACAATGGTGACTGCCAAGTTATCAATTGCACAAACTACGGTACGATTGATGCTCACAGCACAACCGGACACCATGGCACTAAGCTTTATTTTGTTGGTGGCGTTGTTGGTTGGAATTATACTAATGGTGTAATGAAAAAATGCGCAAATCTTGGCGAGGTAAAACACACCATTGAGCTTAAAGGTATCGCTGGTCAGCCATATACCTACACCGGTGGCATCACAGGAGCAAACTACGGAAGTATTTACGATTGCTATACTACAGGTAACGTCACAAAAATCGAAATCGATAACTATGATTATAAGTATGAGACTATTGATTACGTTGGCGGCTTTGTTGGAAGAAATTACGGTATTATTCACAACAGTTATTCCACAGGATATGTAAAAACCATGTCTTCACTAACCTTGTACGTTGGCGGTTTTGTTGGTAACAATGACGCAAATAGTCAGTCTATCATCACAAAATGCTTTGCAACCGGAGATATAGTGATCTACGATGATATTGAAACTCCCACCGAAGATGTAAGCGTGGGTTATTTTGCAGGAATAAACAACGTTACAATTAACGATTGCTACTACCTTGACAGCATAACTTTAACCTATAAAACAATAGTTGATAACGTTGAAACACAAAAAGATCTTGAACCAAACTGCACGTCAGGTACTGCAGTCTCGGAAGATGAACTCCTCAAAGACAACTTCATTGAAAATACCCTTTATTTCGATAGAATGATCTGGCTTGTGGTTGAGGGTAAGCTTCCTACACTAAGATAACAAACAGATAAACACTTTATAAATGAAAAACGGCTGTCGTGTGACAGCCGTTTTTGTGTGCATAATAAATCCGATAGTAAGATTTAGGCGGAAATCCCACCTCATCAGTCACTTTGTGACAGCTGCCTCGCTGCGGCTCTGGCACATTTCGGCTCTTGCGTTATTAACGCAATTCACCACCGAAATGCCGCTTCGCTACCTCAAGGGGAAGCCTATGGGATTAGTTGTTAGCAATCCACTCGTCAGCAACCTTCTTAGACATTCTCTTGATGTCCTCGGTAGGATACTTGGACTCTGCACCACCGCTTACGTAAAGGAAGTAGTTGCCGCCCTCGGTAACGAAGAGGCACTCCTCATAACCTGCGGGATCGCCGTAGGTACCAACGGTAACCTTCTTGATGAAGGTAGAGGTTTCGGTATTATATTCCTTCTTGCAAATAATCTTAATCATTTTCTTGACTCCTTTCTCTCAGACTAATTTAACCATAATAGTATAACATATATACAAGAAAAAAATCAATGTATTTTTTTACTAAAAATAAAGTTTTTTTTGCAATTTATTTAGTAGATTCGCAAGATTCGACCATAAAAGAGATAGCAAAAATGTTATTATAACATATAATGAAAACAAATTCACAAAAGTAAGGAGTAAAGATGCAAATACATATCAAATCCAAAGGCGAGACAATAAAGGATATTGCCAAAAAATATGGCGTAAATGAAGAAAATATACGTATGATAAACGAGATTTACAGCGGCGAGGCTGCTGATGGTGAGGAGCTGCTGATACTGACCCCTACGCGAAGCTACACAGTACAGTATGGTGACACCACCGATAGAATTGCACTAAGATTCAGAGTAAGACATTCTGACATTTATACACTTAATCCATGGATAAACAAAAAGGATATTTCTCCGGGTCAAACATTAACATTAAAATGCTCATCTCCTACGAAAGGCATGGCAGTAGCAAACGGATATTTTTATAACATGTGGGGGT
>JAFYRH010000016.1 GCA_017559555.1 Clostridia bacterium | reverse complement strand
GTCGGTTCAGCCGGTCGATCTCATTCCGCTCCCCGAGGATGGGACCTCTGATCCTCTACGCCCTGCGGACGAAGTCATTTATGAAAACACACCTGCCGATCTTTAACAAAAGAAAGGAGATTTTGTATGCCGGAACTGCCTTTTATTCCCGAAACAATTACCGTGCATCTCGGTCCCCCCGACTCTAATGCCGCCAATGTAACACTTCCTTTTCTTGACTATGTTTCGAACGTCGCCTCCTCGGAAATTTACCCAAATTGGCCGGAGAATGCCATTCGCGCGAACATTTACGCGCAGGTTTCGTTTGCGCTCAATCGTATTTACACCGAATATTATCGCACACGCGGCTATGATTTTGACATTACCAATTTTACGGGAACGGATCAATCCTTTGTGAACGGTCGCGTGATCTTTGAGAACGTGCGCGAGATTGCAGGCGAGCTATTTAACGATTACATTCGCCGCTCGGGGAGCGTGGAGCCCTTGTTTGCAGCCTATTGCAACGGCACGACCGTCACTTGCCCGGGGCTCTCGCAATGGGGCTCGGTCGAGCTTGCAGAAGAGGGTTTGACGCCCTTTGAAATTCTTACTTATTATTATGGTGACAACATCGAGCTCGTTCGTAATGCACCCGTCATGGGTAGTCAAGAGAGCGCACCGCTCTATCCCTTGCAGTTAGGTTCTACGGGAGATGACGTACGCACGGCACAGTTGCGACTGAACCGTATTTCATCCAATTTTCCGTCCATACCGAAAATTTTGGAGGTTGACGGCATTTTTGCCGAGGACACCGAGGCGGCGGTGAGGCGTTTTCAAGAGGTGTTCAACCTCACGCCCGACGGCATTATCGGCAAAAACACGTGGTATACCATTCAAAACATCTATATTGGCGTAAAGCGGTTGAATGATCTCAATGCCGAGGGAATTTCTCTTGCCGACGTTACAAAGCAATACCCCGGCTCGTTGCAGCTTGGCAGTCGTGGTGATGGGGTTCGAAATTTGCAATATTTTATCTCTTACCTATCTCAATTTTATGATACAATTCCTGCCGTTCCGATTGACGGTGTGTTTGGCGAGGGTACGCGTGCAGCGGTTCAAGACGTGCAACGCACGTTTGGGCTCACTCCCGACGGTGTTGTGGGTGAGCGGACGTGGTATGCCTTGACAAACGCCTATCTCGGAGCGATTGCAACCATTCCTCGTGAATATGTAGAAGGGGTTGCGGTTCCCTATGGGGGCATTCCCTTGCGAATTGGTTCGGAGTCGGATTCGGTGCGGCTGTTGCAGGAATATCTCAACTATATTGCGCGTTCTTACCCCGAAATCCCCACGGTTGAGGTGACGGGATATTTCGGCCCGCGTACACAAGAAGCCGTGCTCGCATTTCAGCGTAGGTTCGATTTGGTTGCCAATGGCGTGGTCGCTTCCACTACGTGGAATGAGATCATCACACTGTATGAAGCACTTTATCAAGGGAACCGCTTGCAGGACGGTCAATACCCCGGCTTTGACGTGGGC
>JAFYRH010000152.1 GCA_017559555.1 Clostridia bacterium | reverse complement strand
CCTCTCTTTGCCTTTATTTTATCATAAAAAGGTGAAAATGTCAAGAAATCGATTTTGTCGCAAAAATAAAATAAAATATTTTTCAAAAAAGACTTGACAAACCCAAAGTCTTGTGATATAATATTCCCGTTGCGAAAGCGAATTCGGTTCGCAAATGAACATTCGCTGGTGTGGCTCAATGGCAGAGCAGCTGATTTGTAATCAGCAGGTTGTTGGTTCGACTCCGATCACCAGCTCCAATGGGTCACAATCGTGACCCAAAATATGGGGGATTTCCCGAGCGGCCAAAGGGGGCAGACTGTAAATCTGTTGTCACTGACTTCGGTGGTCCGAATCCACCATCCCCCACCAAAAAAGCACTTGCGAAAGCAAGTGCTTTTTTAACTAAATCCGCCTTTGCGGAATAAATCCACTTGCGTGGATGAAATCGCTTCGCGTGGATATGGAAGGCGGATTTCATTTCACGTTGCGACCAAAGGGAGCAATATTTCACTTGACACCCCATCCTATTCATGTTATAATACCCTACGACATTACAGTTCTACACCTTGGAGGTTTTATGAACACCAAAACAAAGGATCGCGCCCTTTTCGCCCTCGGTCTTGCCATTTGCGCGGCAGTTGCAGGCTTTTCGGTTCTGATGGAAGAATTGATTCCCGGTGGACTTCTTGGCGCATCTATCATCGCCCTTTTTTCGGGCACCATCATCAACAGCTTCTTCCATCCCGCGTGGATCAAGCCTGCTCTCAAATTCGTTTCCAAAAAGATTTTAAAGGTTGCCATCATCCTTTTGGGAGCTTCCCTCTCGGTAAAAGTCATTATGGAAGTTGGCAAAATGACCTTCTTCGTTATGATCTTCACCTTCCTGATGTGCTTTGGCGGCGGTTATTTTGTTCGCAAGATCTTTAAAATCAATTGGAAGCTTGGCAACCTGATCTCCGCAGGAACAGGCATTTGCGGCGGTTCTGCCGTTGCGGCGATCGCTCCCGTCATCGATGCCGACGACAAGGATATCGCCTTTGCAATGTCCTCTACCTTCCTTTTTGATATGGTCATGATCGCGCTCTACCCCTTGATGGGTAAGGCGCTTGGAATGACTGACATCGCCTACGGCATTTGGGCAGGTACGTCCGTTAACGATACCGCAAGCGTTGTGGCATCGGGATATGCCTTCTCCGAAATTGCCGGTGACTTTGCTACAATGGTAAAGCTGACACGCACCATTGCTATCATTCCCACCGTTCTCGTTTTCGCCTTTGTTGGCACACGTATGAAGCAAAAGGAGCTTCAAGCGGCTTCTGTTGAGGGAAAGAAAGTCAACATTGTAAAGATCATTCCTTGGTTCATTTGCGGATTCTTGGCGCTTGCTATTATCAATAGCATCGGTTGGATTCCCGCAGCAGTGTCCGGAGTAATGAAAAGTACAAGCAAATTCCTGATGGTTTCTGCTCTCGCGGCTATCGGTCTCGGCACGAGCATCACCGACTTTAAAAAAGCAGGGCTTGCCCCGATGTTCTACGGTGTTACCATTGATACTCTCGTCACCCTGACCGCTCTTGGCGTAATTTGGTTGATGGGTTTGATGTGATTTTACATCCTTCGCGCGCACGCGTATATATATAAGGTTGGAAAAAGTCAAAAAAGTTTCAAAAAAACACAAAAAAATATGCAAAAAGCTCTTGACAAGCAGAGGCATTTGTGATATAATGTCACTACCTCTGCCCAAGGGCTTTTTTGTTGTGCGCAATTTTTCGTGCAATTCGGCAGTCATAGTGCCACCCGAAAGGGATTGACTGTTCCCCGCGCAGAGGGAGGTACACAGACGTTCACTCTGTGGACGTCAAATAAATTTTTATATGGGAGGTGCCGCTAAATGGCTGCTAAAAATGAGGCAAGAATCAGAATTACTTTGGCATGCACAGAGTGCAAGCAAAGAAATTATGATACAAAAAAGAACAAGAAGAATGACCCCGACAGACTGGAGCTTAAGAAATTCTGCAAGTTCTGCCGCAAGCACACAATGCACAAAGAGACCAAGTAATTGGTGAAAGAAAGGAAATAATGAATATGAAGAATCTGTTTAACAGAACTCTCGCACTCGTTTGCGCAGTTCTGATGATGATTTCCCTCTTTGCGCTCCCCGCATTTGCACACGACGGCGAAGACCACGATCACGCTGAAGAAGCTGTTCAAGAAGGTCTCTCTACCGCAGCGATCGTTTGGATCGTAATCGGTGGCGTTCTGGTTGTTGCAGGTGTTGTGCTTGGCATTAAGTATCGCGAAAAGATCGCTAAGGCTCTGCGCGTTTACAAGAGCGAGTTCAAGAAGGTTTCTTGGCTCTCTTGGAAAGACACAAAGAAGAGCTCTTTGGTAGTTCTCGCTGTGCTGGCCGCATGTGCGCTCGTAATCTGCCTGCTCGACCTTGGTTTGTCCAAGGGCTTGCTCGAAATGATTCAAGCACTTCGTGGTTTGTTCGCATAAGGAATTTGCAATGAGTGACATCAATGAAATGAACGTTGGTCCGAGATGGTACGTGGCACATACTTACTCCGGATACGAAAACAAAGTTAAAGCAAGTCTCGAAAAAATTATTGAAAACCGTGGCCTCGGTCACTTGATTTTTGATATCAGCATTCCTACCGAAATCGTCATTGAAAAAAACGGTGACGTTGAAAAGGAAGTGGAGAACAAGATTTTCTCCTGCTACGTTTATATCAAGATGATCATGAACGAGGAAAGCTGGCACGCAGTAAGAAACATTACCGGCGTGACAGGATTTGTAGGTCCCGGCTCTCGCCCCACTCCCCTGACGGATGAGGAAGTAGCCGCTTTGGATATCGAACAAGTTCAACAAGTTAAGCTCTCCTTCGGGGTTGGTGACACAGTTGAAGTCATCAGCGGTTTGTTCGAAGGTTACAGCGGAACTGTTCAAGCAATTTCCGAGGATCTCAAAAATGTTACCGTGCTCATTAAGCGCGGAAGCCGTGATATGCCCGTTGAGCTCGAATCGAGCGAAGTTAAGGCAGCGGCAAACTAAACGCTTTCGGCAACGCACGGCGTTGCACGTGGGAGGAAGAAAATTTTTTACTTTATTACATTCTTCCGCAACAAACCACATTTGGAGGTAAATTATTATGGCAAAGAAAGTTTTAGGTTATATCAAACTGCAGCTTCCTGCAGGTAAAGCAACTCCCCAGCCTCCCGTAGGTCCTGCTCTCGGTCAGTACGGCGTGGCTATTCCCGTTTTCACCAAGGAATTCAACGAAAGAACAAAGAATGACATCGGCCTTATCATCCCCGTTGTTATCACTGTTTACGCTGACCGTTCCTTCACATTCATCACCAAGACTCCTCCCGCTCCTGTTCTCATTAAGAAGGCAGCAGGCATCGAGTCCGGTTCCGCAGCTCCCAACAAGACCAAGGTTGCAAAGCTCACCAAAGAGCAAGTTAAGAAGATTGCTGAAACCAAAATGCCCGACTTGAATGCGGCAAGCGTTGAAGCAGCTATGAGCATGATCGCAGGTACCGCACGCTCCATGGGCGTTACCGTAGAGGACTAAGGGGGTACTGAACAATGGCAAAAATGGGTAAAAAATATATCGACAGCACTAAGCTGATTGAAAAAGCAAAAGCATATGAAGTAACCGAGGCTATGGATCTGGTTTGCCAGACCGCTAAGGCTAAATTTGATGAGACCGTTGAAGTTCACGTTCGTCTGGGTGTTGACTCCCGTCAAGCAGACCAACAAGTTCGTGGCGCAATCGTTCTTCCTAACGGAACCGGTAAGAAGGTTCGCGTTCTCGTTTTCGCTAAGGGCGACAACGTTCAAAAGGCTCTCGACGCAGGCGCAGAATACGCAGGCGGCGCAGAATACGTTGAAAAGATCACCAAGGAAAACTGGTTCGAATTCGACGTTGTTATCGCTTCTCCCGATATGATGGCTGTTATCGGTCGTCTCGGTAAGGTTCTCGGTCCTAAGGGACTCATGCCTTCTCCCAAGGCAGGCACCGTTACTCCTGACGTTGCAAAGGCTGTTACCGAAGCAAAAGCAGGTAGAATTGAGTACCGTCTTGACAAGACCAACATCATCCACTGCCCTATCGGCAAGGCATCCTTCGGTTCTGAAAAGCTCAAGGAGAACTTCGACGCTCTCCTCGGCGCTATCATCAAGGCTAAGCCCGCTGCTGCAAAGGGTCAATATATCAAGAGCTGCGTAATCGCTTCCACCATGGGCCCCGGCATTAAGATCAACCAGGCTAAAATTGGTAACTAATTAGGCAAATTTGATAATAAAAAAGACGACTCCTCGTGAGTCGTCTTTTTTATTTTGTCCAGCCCTCTCCGCGAATTTCGTGTGCGCGCCAAACGGTTACAAATGCATCGGGGTCTATCTTGCACACAATATCCATCAAAAGTGTGTACTGTCGCATAGAAAAAGAAACCGTGACCATTTGCTTTTTCCTTTTGGAATACCCTCCCGTGGCTTCAAAAATCGTTGTACTGCGTTCCATCAAATCAATCACACCTTGATTGATCTCCTCTGCGTGTTCTGTAACAATTTGCGCAACAAGCGCAGAGGTGCCACCCAAAAAGATTTTGTCAATGACCGCGGCGGCAATCATTGCCGAAAGAATACCGAGCAAAGAATGTATCAAATCCCGCGACAAAATAACACCGAACAAAATGATAATGACATCAATTAAAAAAATGGCGGTTGAGCTTTTGAGCCGCTTGAACATTTTGCAAAGAAGAAACGCGAGAATATCGGTTCCACCCGTAGATCCGCCGCTGAGGAACGTAATAGCACATCCAATACCGACTAAGGCACCCCCTGTCGTTGCCGCAAGAATCAAGGGGAGCTCTTTGTATTCGCTCGCCTGCAAACAAAAAACACCTCCGAGAACACTTGAATCTGTCAGCTTTAAAAACAGCGTGATCCCCATAGGATAGAGAATGGCAGAAAGAAAGGTTTTGGCTGCAAATACCTTTCCAAAAATCGCAAATCCGACCAGAAACAGCATCCACGTCAAAAGCGCAATGATTCTATCAATAGTCAAAAATTCCGATGGAATGATGGCATCTATCACAATGGCAAGTCCCGACATTCCGCCCGCAACCAGGTCAAAGGGCAACAGAAAAACGGCGGTTCCAAATGCCAAAATCAAGGTTCCCGCAATCAACAAAATGACATTGCGAGTATGTTTCCACACTTCCTTTTTCATGACGCTCACACCCCCTCAAAAAATCATTTTTTCTCCAAAAAAGCCTGTTGGTAAAAAAATGATGCGTCAAAAATGCATAATACAGCAAGAAAAATTGCACAAAGCACTTGACAATCGCTATAAAATGTAATATAATGATTGATAACTTCTTTTGCGTATACATAAACACACGCAATAGAAGAATCTGTTTCCGGAGGAAATTTATTATGAACAGAGTTTACAATTTTTCGGCAGGCCCTTCCATGCTTCCCCTTCCTGTGCTCGAGCAAGCAGCAAACGAAATGGTCTGCTACGGCACCTCAGGTATGTCAGTCATGGAGATGTCTCACCGATCTCCGGACTATGAAGCAATCATCAAGGAAGCAGAGGCTCTGCTTCGCAAATTGATGAACATTCCCGATAACTACAAGGTACTCTTCCTGCAAGGCGGTGCTTCCACACAGTTCTCGGCAGTACCCATGAACCTGATTAAGAGAACCGGCAAGGCAGACTATGCGGTTTCCGGTCAGTTCTCGGGCAAGGCATTCAAAGAAGCGCAAAAGATGGGCTATGACGTCAAGTGCATTGCCACCACCAAGGATGACAACTTCGACCACGTTCCCACCATCACACGCGATATGATCCGCCCCGATGCGGCTTATTTGCACATCTGCTTCAACAACACCATTTACGGTACCAAATACGGTTACATTCCGGATACCGGTGATATTCCGCTTGTTGCCGACCTTTCTTCCTGCATCATCTCCGAGCCCATTGACGTTTCCAAGTTCGGCGTTATCTATGCCGGTGCACAAAAGAATATGGCTCCCGCAGGTATGACACTTGTTATTGTTCGCGAAGATCTTCTCGACTATGCAGAAGAAACCATGCCCACTATGCTTGAGTGGAAGACCATGGCAGAAAACGATTCTATGTACAACACTCCCCCTTGCTACCCCATCTACATTGCAAAGCTCGTTTACGAGTGGATCCTCAGCCTTGGCGGCCTTGAGAAGATGAAAGAAATGAACGTAGCAAAGGCAAATCTGCTCTACAATTATCTCGATAGCCAAGATTATTACTTCGCTCCCGTAAAAAAGGATAGCCGTTCTCTTATGAACGTTACCTTTGTTACAGGTGACGCTGACCTCGATAAGAAATTTGCAAGTGAAGCTGCAAAGGCAGGTCTTAAGAACCTCAAGGGTCACCGTTCTGTTGGCGGTATGCGTGCCTCCATTTACAACGCAATGCCCTATGCAGGTGTTGAAGCGCTCATCGCATTTATGAAGGACTTCGCCGCAAACAACCCCAAAGCATAAAAAAAATCCCACTCCCCGAAAGGAGACTATTATGAATATTCAACTGTTAAATAAAATTGCCGCTGTAGGACTTGATCAACTCGACAATAGCTACAACGTAGGCGAAAATATAGAAACTCCCGATGGCATTATGGTGCGTTCTGCCGTAATGCACGAGATGGAATTTGCTCCCTCTCTCAAGGCAATCGCACGTGCAGGTGCCGGTGTTAACAACATTCCGATAGAGCGTTGCTCCGAGAATGGTATTGTTGTTTTCAATACTCCCGGTGCAAATGCAAACGGTGTTAAGGAACTCGCAATTTGCGCGCTCCTGCTTGCCGCTCGTGACGTAGTTGGCGGTATCGCTTGGGCAAACACTCTGACCGAGGACGTTGCCAAGCAAGTAGAAAAAGGCAAATCCAAATTTGGTGGCACCGAATTGATGGGCAAGACCCTTGGCGTTATCGGTCTTGGCGCAATTGGCGGTAAGATCGCAAACACCGCTATCCACCTCGGCATGAACGTCATCGGTTGCGACCCCTTCCTCTCTATTGAGGGCGCTTGGAACCTTAACCACCGCGTAAGTCGCGCGGCAACCTATGATGAAGTATTCGAAAAAGCCGACTATATCACCCTGCACGTTCCCGCAACCAAAGATACCAAGAATATGATTTGCGCCGAAAGCATTGCAAAAATGAAGAACGGTGTTAAAATTATCAACCTCTCGCGTGCGGATCTCGTCAATGCAGAGGAACTCAAAGCCGCTCTTGCTGACGGCAAGGTTTCGGCATACGTTACCGACTTCCCCACCGAGGAAGTCATCAACACCCCCGGTGTGGTAGCTATCCCCCACCTTGGCGCTTCTACCGAAGAATCAGAGGACAACTGTGCGGTTATGGCGGCTCGTCAGCTTGACGATTACCTGAAGAACGGTAACATTAAGAACAGTGTCAACTACCCCAACGTAGAAATGCCCCGTTCGGGAGTTGCGCGTATTTGCGTACTACACCAAAACATCCCCTCAATTTTGACCAAGATCACTGCCGCTGTTGCAGATGAAGGACTCAACATTGAGAACTTGACCAATAAATCAAAGGGCGAGAACGCTTACACGCTTCTTGACGTTTCTTCCACTCCCTCCGAGGATGCGATTGCTCGCATTGCTTCGGTTGAAGGAATTAATCGCGTTCGCGTTATCTAACTTTGAAATATGCATAGAGGAAGCCGCACGGCTTCCTCTTTTTTTGCTTGAAATGGAATATAATATCATATTTTTATAATTAGAACAAGAATTATTCTATATATTGGATGGTTTGTATCAAATTTCCTATTCCAGAAGGAAATTTGGGCATATTTTCGCTCACATACACGCCTCATCGGCGGCAGCGATTTTGCAGAGCACGTTGCCTACGCGTCGCATAATCATATTGGTGCGGTGAATGGTGCGCATAGTTTTCACCTGCTTGCTGTTCCACACCATATAAAACACGCCACCGAGAAGCGCCGCTCCCGCGACGGAACTCCCCACAATAATCAACATTTTTTGCATTTGTTTATCCATATCTTTTCCCTCCTTGCAAATTGCTACCAATAGTATGGCAGAGAGTGATAAGATTATACAACAAAATAAAAAGTTCTGAAACCATAACAACGTATATTAAATTTTAAATTTCATTTGTAGGGGCGATTCACGAATCGCCCGTTTTTTGTACACGGTATGCGTTTGTTTGGCGGGGCGTCGAGGACGTCGCCCCCTACGAGAAATCAAAAAAAATCACGCATCTTTGATTTTCCAAAAAGCAAAAAACACCTACGCGAATGATTGATTCTAAACAACTTTTGTAGGGGCTATTCACGAATCGCCCGTTTTTTGTATATG
>JAFYRH010000151.1 GCA_017559555.1 Clostridia bacterium | reverse complement strand
GAGGACGTCATCCCCTACAAGATACAAAAGGGGGATAGCAAGTGTGCTATCCCTCTTTTCTTTATAAAACTATTCAGCTACGAAAATGAAAGGATAAATATCCTGACCGCCGTCGATGAAATAGGACTCGACTGCGGGGTAGTTTTTTTGGATGTCAGCCTGAAGAGCGGATTGCTGTTCGGGCGTTGCATCCTTGCCGCAGAATACGGTGAGCATAAACTTATCGCCCTCAAGAATTTTCTCGGTCAAAGAGAGAGCGGCGGCGTGTTGATCGGGATTGGAAAGGATGATTTCTTTGCCGATAATACCAATGGTGTCTCCATTTTTGATGGTAACGCCGTTGATTTCCGCATCGCGGATAGAGGGAGAAACATAACCTGCGGTCACACGACCGAGCGCTTCGGTCATCTCATTTGCAATGGTTTCTGCATCCTCGCACTCAAAATTGGCGGTAGAAAGAGCCACGTAGCCGGAACCAATATTTTTGCTCGGAATGACGTGAATTTTAGCCGCCGTATAGATATCAGCCGCCTGCTGTGCCGCCATAAAAATGTTGCCATTGTTGGGAAAAACGAAGATATGCTCTGCATTTACCTTGGCGAAGGCATCAAGAAAATCGTTGGTGGAGGGGTTCTGCGTTTGTCCTCCTTCGACCACCTCGTCGGTGCCGAAATCACGGTAGAGCTGCTCAATACCGGGGCCGGTGCAAACGGCAACCACACCGTACTTTTTGAGAGGAGCTACGGGTGCTTCCTCTTTGGCAGGAGCAGGCGCTTCCTCCTTTTCGCCCTCTACAACAGAGCTGTGTTGGAGGGACATATTTTCGATCTTCACCTTCAAAAACTCGCCAAAGGTGCGGCAATGGGCAAGTACCTTTTCGGGTGTGAGGGTGTGTACGTGAATTTTTACAATGCTATCGGTTTGGAATGCAACAACAGAATCACCCACCGATGCCAAGAACGCCTTCAGCGCTTCGATATCAAAGGTTGCAATGTTTGTTTTGGAATTTTGCAAACGAACAAGAAGCTCGGTGCAATAGCCGTACGTCATAACGCTATCGGGGCCAAAACCGTCAAGATCAGCCTCGGGAGCGGATGTCTCTTGCTTCTTTTCGGTCAGTATTGCAAATCCCTCTTCATCTAAGAATTCGTCACCGTTGAGAACGCGATTGAAGCCGTCCATGATATAGAACAGACCTGCTCCGCCGCTATCTACTACGCCTGCTTCACGCAGAACGGAAAGGATTTCGGGAGTGCGCTCCAAGGATGCGTGCATCTCTCCAACAAGATCGGCAAACAACGTTTGAATGGTGCTCTCGGGAGTAATGCGAGATACGGCATACTCAACCGCTTCGCGAGCGACTGTCAAAATTGTGCCCTCGGTAGGAGTCATAACCGAAGTGTATGCTTGTGCTACACCTCTTTGCAAAGCACGTCCAAACACAGCAGGATCTGCTTGGTCAACCCCTTCAATGCCCTTTGCAGTGCCTGCAAAGAATTGAGAAAGAATAACACCCGAGTTTCCTCGTGCGCCAAGAAGCATGCCGTGGGAGAATGCCTTCATAACGTCGGCAAGGTTATCGGTTTCGAGATTTTCGATAGCGGCAACACCGCTCTCGATGGTCATACGCATATTGTCACCCGTATCACCGTCCGGAACGGGAAATACATTGAGCTTGTTGACTTCTTCAGCATTGGAGCGAAGTTGCAAAGCACCGCCCTTTGCCATTTTAGAAAGCAAATTGCCGCCCATCACCTTAATATCTTGCCAAGTGGGCTTCTTTTTTGAATTGAGATCTTTTTCAGCAGCTACACGTTCAGCCTTTCTCTTTTCTGCCTTCTTCTTAGTGGCATCTTGCACCTTGATGATAGCTACGGCCGTTTGATTTACGCTGGTTTTTGCCGCTTTTTTAACTGTTGTTGCGGCCTTTTTAGCGGATTCCGCAATTTTTGCTACGTCTTCTCTTTTGATCGCCTTTTTTGCAGTCTGAGTTGTGGTTTTTGGCGCAGTCTGCTTGACGGAAGACGAGGACGTCGCTTTCTTTTTATCTTCTGCCATGGATAATCTCCTTCATGATTGGTGGTAAGCACACCTGTTGTGCATTTTATCTTGCGTCGGCAACAAAGAAGAGCGCCAAGGTTCCGGGGCCTGCATGAGCACCGATAACCGGACCGACGTCGGTAATAATCTTTACTTCAACGCCGTGTCTTTCTTTGAGGATGTCAGCGAGGAGCTTTGCATCCGCTTCACACGCACTGTGGGAAATAAACACAGTACCATTCTCTTTATCGGTTGCCTTTTCGGTATATTTATCAGCCATTGCAACAATTGCAGTTCTGCGGCCACGCACCTTCGATACGGGAATGAGGTGTCCCTCGTTATCCATATAAAGAACCGGCTTGATGCCAAGCAGATTGCCGACGAATGCCGCCGTGGGGCTAACACGTCCGCCACGCTTTAAGTAAACAAGATCGTCAACGGTGAACCAAATGCCCATACGTCCAACGAGATTGCGTACAAATGCTTCGGCCTCCTCAATGGTGGCACCGTTCTTTTTTTGTTCAAGTGTCAAATAAACCATCAAGCCCTCGCCGGCGGATGCGGCAAGCGTATCAACAACAATGATTTTTGCTTCGGGATATTTTTCTTTGAGCTCAACAGAAGCAATTCTTGCAGAGTTGTAGGTAGTGGAAAGTCCCGAAGAAAATCCGAGATAAAGCACGTCTTTTCCCTGTTTGAGAGCATTCTCTTCAAACATTTCGGCAAACGCCTCTGCGTTAACGGCAGCGGTTTTGGCAACGCCACCCGCTCTCATTCTATCATAAAATTCAGCAACCGACATATCGTCGTTGGAATATTCTTTTTCTTCTCCGTCAAAACGGAAGGTCAAACTACGGTAGGGCACGCCCCACTCACAAAGCAATTCAGGTTTAATGTCACATGCGGAATCGGTAAAAATAACGTAATCTCTCATAACGTTCTCCTTTTTATCAATTTCGTTTATTTAAAATTCGAGTAGTTCAAAAGTCAATAACAGTTTTCTTTTACAACAGAAACAACATCTGCCGTTGTTTTCAAAAAACATATAAACAGATATCATATTTTACCATAAAAAAACAATTTTGTCAAGTAATTTAGCAAAATTCGCGCGCACGCGCGTGTGCGCGCGAGAACACAAGGAAAAAGAGGGATCGTCCCCTCTTTTCTATTATCGTTGTTGTTCCAAAAGCTCCAAAATTTTGAACCTTGCGCGATACACGGGTTTGTCGCTTTCGGTAATGATTTTATACTGCGTAGGTGTAAAACCGACAGAAATGCAGGCATCCTCTGCCACCTCTTTCCCTACGGTTGCCGCGTCAAGACATAGTGGCGGAAAAAGGCAACACCACCAATTTCGCCCCTCTCCCTCCCCAAGACTTACGCGCATGGAAATATATTCCCCTGCAGGAAAGCAAAGGCTATCATACGTGCGCGTGGGATAATCTTCAAGTTCCATTTCAATGCTGACGGAATCATCAAATCCTTCCTCGCGCAAAACGGTTTGTGCCGTTTCGGTCAAAAGCGTGCGGTTTTCTTCAAGCAGTTGTACTGCTTCCTCTTTGGTTTGACAGTTTTGCAACAGAGGCACGGTTACCTCAAGAATCGCATCTCTGACGGCAAGTTTAACGCTTTGATCCTCCTCGCTATCCGAATTGGCGAGCACATGCAAGCGCACGACCTTATCGTAAATTTCTTCTTCCCCGTGCACCGGTAAAAGTCCCATAACAAGCAAACAAATAGCGGCAATAACAGATAACGTAAGTATTCTTTTGTAAAACATAAAAAACCTCCTTTTTGGTTTCTGCAATATCAAGCATTGCCCAAAAAGGAGGTATTCTATTCATTTTTGCAAAGGGTTATTCAAAATGGATTGACGAAACAATACGGTGCATAGCTTCGGCAATGTCGGTTGCCGTCAAGGTGCAACCTGCCGCTTTGGCATGTCCTCCACCCTCAAATTTGCGACAGAGAGCCGCAACATCATATTCGCCGTTAGAACGTGCCGAAACACGGAATTTGCCCTCGGGGAGCGGTTGACGAATGCAAAGCGCTACTTCAACACCGCAGAGCGAACGCGGAATATCCACAAGTGCGCCAAGATCGTCATCCTCTAAACCAAGCGCCGCTTTGAGTGCGTATGGGAAAGTTACAACTGCAATTTTGCCGTCGGCAAACAGTTCCATGTTGGAGATTGCCGCAGATTGCGCGCGCAAACGTTCCAAATTTTTATTTTCAAACAATCTGCGATTGATATCGGCACAGTCGATACCGCTTGCCACGAGTTCAGCGGCACGCAAATGCGTTTTGGGAGTGACGTTGGAATAACGGAAGCATCCCGTATCTCCACTGATAGCGGCATAAAGATCAATGCACATTTCCTCATCAATTGTGATACGCTCTTCGCTTGCCAGCTTTTTAATCAGATCGAAAATGATTTCTCCGGTAGCCGCCGCGCCCTCACGGATGTAGGCCTGTGCTCCATAGGGAGCATCAGACTCGTGGTGATCGATCATTAAATCAACACGGTCACCAAAAAGATTGGAAACCTCGCCCATTTGTGCAAGAGATGCCGTATCAACGGTAATGATGCGCGCAGGCTCAAAATCCGAAAGCACAATCTCGGGGAGTACACTTTCCTGCACTCCGTTCATCAAAAACTGCAGGTTTGCGGGAACCTCGTTGCAACAAATGCAACGGGTGGGAGAGCCGAGCTGTTCCAACACTCTTTGCAATGCGAATGCAGAGCCAACGGCATCGGAATCGGGATTGCGGTGAAAAACAATAAGAGTATCGGTGGGAATTTCCAACACAGAAATCAATTGGTCGAGATTGGTCAGGGGTTCGCTCATACGTCTTCTTCGTCCTCGTCCTCTTCGGGTTTGATATCCAAGGTGTTGAGAATAGATGCGATGTGAGCACCGTAAGCAACCGAATCATCGGCAACAAAGGTAAGCTCGGGAGTGATGCGGAGATTGAGAGAGTTTGCAAGCTCGCGACGGATAAAGCCGGACGCCGCCTTCAGTCCCTTGGCAACTTCCTTTTTGTCACCGCCCATTACCGAATAATAAATTTTTGCAAATTTGAGGTCGGGAGTGCAATCTGCCGCGGTAATGCTGATAAAAGCCTCACTTACGCGAGGATCCTTTACACGACGCATGATCATCGTCAGTTCCTTTTGCATTTCCTCATTGATACGTC
>JAFYRH010000150.1 GCA_017559555.1 Clostridia bacterium | reverse complement strand
TTGCAGGTTTGCTTTCTCAAAATACACTCCCCGCACTTGTGCGCGTGCTTTTTGTTCAAATTGGAGCAAAGGTTCTTCGCTTGGCGATTTTTGCTTGCAATATGTATTTTGCAAGCGAAGGAGCTTTGACAGCATCCTTGGTGTTTGGCGATGTTGTTCGCTCTATTCCCGGCATCATTTTGCAGTTGGTTGTTGTAACCCTGTTGATCAAAATCAAAGAAAAAGAACGCAATGCAAACTAAAATAGAAGCGGCACGTCAAAGACTTGCTGAAGGGAATTTCACCTGCGTTTTGCACATACGCGGTGAAGAATATACCTCTTTTGAACGTGGTGTAAAGCCACTTTTGGCATTTTTGAAAAGCAAAACAGACTTTGCAGGCGCCATTGCCGCCGACAAAACCGTAGGCGCGGGTGCGGCGCATTTGTACTGCTTGCTCGGTGTTCGTGCCGTGTGGGCAAACGTTATCAGTGAAGCCGCCGAAGAGATTCTCATCAAAGCGGGAATTGCCGTTTTTTATGGCGAACGTGTTCCGTATATCATCAACCGTCGAGGAGACGGAATGTGCCCGATCGAAAGCGCGGTTGTCGATGCAACCTCTTCACAACATGCGTATGAGTTGATTGTTGCGGCACTTGAAGCGCTCCGCTGACTCGAAAAAGGAGAAGGTTATGCAAAAGGTAATTGTCATTGGTTGTCCCGGCTCCGGGAAAACCACCTTTGCCGAAAAACTTCAAAAAAAGCTTGATTTGCCGTTATATTATCTGGATGCTATTTGGCACAAGCCCGATAAAACCCACATCCCAAGAGAGGAATTTGATGCACGTATGTCAGAAATCCTCGCAACAGATGCTTGGATTATTGACGGGAACTACAGTCGCACATTGGAATGTCGCATAGCGGCTTGCGATACGGTTTTTCTGTTTGATTTGCCCATGGAGGTTTGTCTTGAGGGTGTGATCTCGCGCATCGGAAAGGAAAGATACGAGATGCCGTGGGTAGAAACCGAATTGGATGCGGAGTTCAAGGCGCAAATCGAAGCTTTTCCCAAAAAAGAACTGCCACTCACTTATGCGTTGCTTGAAAAGTACAAAAATGATAAAACCGTTTTAATTTTTCAAAGTCGCGCGCAAGCCGATGCGTTTTTGACGGAAATAGGCTCATAATATTTTTTGGAAATCCTCCTATTTGTTTGCGAATGTTCGCAAAAACAGCATACGTAATGCAAAAATAAAACAAAAAGCCCCTCGCAAAAGCCCTTTGGCAAATTGCGAGGGGTGTGTTTTTATGGGGGGGATTATTCGCCGAGTGCTTTCTCCACAGCGGCAACAAGCTCGTCTTTGTGGAGGCCGCCAACAAAGTAGTCTGTAATCACACCGTCGGTATTGATCACAACGGTAACAGGGCAGGCTTGAATATTGAAGAGGTTGACGAGTTTCATACCGGTATCCCAGCCGATTGTCATCTTACCGTCATTCCATTCGGGATGTCCCGAATCGTTCAAAATAAAGTCGGTTACTTCTATGTTGTGTTGCTCGATGTGAACTGCCGCAACGCTTACGCGATCTGCATAATCGGTTGCTACTTCGTAGAAGTAGGGCAGCTCCTCAAGGCAAGGACCGCAGGTTGTGTACCAGAAGTTGAGAATGACCACGCGACCTTCGGAGGTTTCTTTTTGAACGTTGAATTTTTCGGTACTGTCGACGATATCAAGAGAAATGGTGGGGCAAGTATTGCCAACCTTTGTTCCCACGGGAGGCTTGGCGGGGGTAGAGGGGTCGGTCGTTCCGGAGTTGTTGTCCGGTTGAGTCGATTCTTCAAAACCGGGGAGGAAGGAATTTTCATCTTGACCGTCAATAAAGTTGAAGTATACGAGCGCGGTTCCAAGAACTGCAGCCATCAGAACACCAACGACAATTTTGATAACGGTGTTGCGTGTTTTGAGTTTTTTTGCTTGTGCTTCGGCTTTTTGCTTTTCTTCTTCGTTTTCGGTGTCCGCGTTTCCAATTGCATTGGGAGCGAGGAAGAATTTGGAGCCGTTCCATTGAATGGCGTTGGTGGGGCAGGCGCTGATACATGCTCCGCATTGGATGCATTCTGCGTCGCCAACCTTCTTTACGTCCATTTTGCATTCTCCAATGCACAGTCCGCAATCGGTGCAGTTTTCACGGTCTACTCTTACGCCAACGAGGGAAATCTTGTTAAAGAGGCCGTAAAGTGCTCCAAGGGGACAGAGGAAGCGACAGAAGAGACGGAATACGAACACGCATGCTACAAGGATGGATACCATCAAAAGGAATTTCCAAGTAAAGAGGGGGCCGAGCATGCGAAGGTAGCTTTCGTTTACGCTATTAGAGAGTAAGCCCATAGCGCCCTCGAGTGTTCCTGCGGGGCAAATGTATTTGCAAAAGCCGGGCAGGGGGAAGTTTCTAAATGCGTAGGCGAGGGGGAGAATGATTACAAAAAAGACCAAAATTACGTACTTGAAATAAGTGAGTACTTGTGTAACCTTATTCTTTTTGATTTTAGGAGAGGGGATCTTATGTAACAGTTCTTGAATAAGACCAAAGGGACAGAGGAATCCGCAAATCCAACGGCCGAATAAGAAGCCGTAAAGGATAATAATGCCGAACACATAATATGGTGCGGTTTTGTTGCTTGCAGAAAGGGAATTTTGAA
>JAFYRH010000015.1 GCA_017559555.1 Clostridia bacterium | reverse complement strand
GAAGGATGATCGGGTAATCCATAAGCTCTGCCTTAGGAGCTACTGCTTGAACAGTGGTGTAGCCCTTCTTGTTTGTGCAAGCTTCCATACCCATTACGCTACCGCGGCGCTTGTTGAGGTCGCCCATAACGTCACCAACGAGTCCTTCGGGAACGGTGATGTTGAGGTCACCAACGGGCTCGAGAAGAACAGGACCTGCAAGCTCAAGAGCCTTCTTGTATGCCAAGGAAGCAGCGGTCTTGAAGGAAAGTTCATCGGAGTCAACTGCGTGGTAGGAACCATCATAGAGGTCTGCTGCAAGGTTGGACATCGGGAAACCGAATGCGCCCTTTGCCATGCAATCTTGAATACCCTTTTCAACTGCGGGGTAGAAGTTCTTCGGAACGGTACCGCCTACAACGGATACGGTAAAGGTCAAGCCGTCCTCTTCGCCGGGACCGAACTTCATCTTAACGTGACCGTACTGACCGGAACCGCCGTTTTGCTTCTTGTGTTTGCCTTCTACGTCAACGAACTTCGTGATCTTCTCACGGTAAGCAACGGTAGGAGTATCGAAGCGAACGTTGAGGCCGAAGCGGGACTTCAGTCTGGAAGCGAGAACTGCCAAGTGCATATCGCCCAAACCGTAAATGAGGAGCTGCTTGGTTTCTGCATCGTTTTCGAACTTGATGGTGCAATCTTCTTCAACCATCTTAGCGATACTTTGAGAAATCTTACCTTCGTCGCCTCTGGAAACGGGGATCATTACCTTGGAGAGGTAAGGAGTGGGGTAAACGATAGGAGCATATTCCAGCTTCTTGGAAAGAGTCAGAGTGTCATTGGTGTTGGTATCGTTGAGTTTTGCAACCATACCGATATCGCCGCATGCGAGTTCTTCAACTTCGGTTTGCTTCTTACCCTTAACGGTGTAGATGTGAGCAAACTTTTCGTTGTCGCCGGTGGTGTTGTTGTAGAGAACCATATCTCTCTTAACAGTACCGTTCATAACCTTGAAGAAGGACATCTTACCAACGAACGGGTCTGCAACGGTCTTGAATACGAACAGAGCAGTGTCGCCTTCGGGATCGATTTCAACGGTGCCTTCAACGAGTCTTTCGGTCTTCTTTGCAGTGTGACGGGGGAAGGAACCTGCGATGTTATCAAGCATAGTCCAAACGCCCCACAGCTTGCTTGCTGCGCCGCAGAATACGGGAACGATGTCACCGTGAACGATACCCATGTGAACAGCGTTGAGAGCTTCTTCAGTGGTGATTTCTTCACCGTCGAAGTACTTCATCATAAGCTCTTCGTCGGTACCTGCAACTGCTTCCATAAGCATGTCGCGATACTTTTCAACGTCTGCTGCAGAGTCAGCGGGAACATCCTCGGTGGAGTGACCGCCGTTTTTATCAAATACGTGAGCCTTTTGCTCGATGAGGTCGATAGCGCCGATTACTTCGCCACCCTTAACAAGCGGGATGGTGAGAGGGCATACGCTCTTACCGAAGGCCTCTGCGAGAGAATCGAGAACGCGGCCGAATCTTGCTTCGTTATCGTCAAATTTGTTAATGAAGAAAGCCTTGGGAAGCTTTGCTTGGGTTGCGTAATCCCATGCGAGTTCGGTACCAACTTCGATGCCTGCTTTACCGTCAACAACGATAACGGCACTGTCGGCAACGCGAGTAGCCTGCAGAACTTCACCGGAGAAATCCAAATAACCGGGGGCATCGATGACGTTGATCTTAACATTCTTCCACATCAGGGGAGCAATAGAAGCGGAAATAGAGATGTGGCGAGCTGCCTCTTCGGGGTCGTAGTCGCAAACGGTGTTTCCGGCGCCAACGTTGCCCAAGCGGTCGGTCTCTTTTGCAATATAGAGCATAGCCTCAGCCAGGGTGGTCTTTCCGGAGCCGCCGTGACCCAGCAATGCGATGTTACGAATGTTCTTTGTTTCAATCTTAGCCATGGTAAAATACCTGTTTTTGTAATACCTTTCGTTTGTTTTCCGGCAAAAGAGCCGGGTTCTCTTCTATTATACTATATACCTCATTTTTTTTCAAGTGGATTTTTCAACTTTTTTGCCGATAGAATGTAAAAAACAAGCCCCGATTTTTGTGCAGTTTGCACACATCAGGGCAGTTCGAAAAATGAGGTTGCATTTTGATAGGTTTGGGCTGCGGCATCCTCGGGGGAGCAATCCCAAATTTGGGCGAGGGTAGAGAGAACAAAAGTGAGGTAACCCGAGTGATTGAGTTTGCCGCGATTGGGGTGCGGAGCGAGGTACGGAGCGTCGGTTTCGATGAGTAATTTATTGCGCGGAACGGTACTTGCCGCCTCCCTTACGCGTGCGGCATTGGTGAACGTGAGGGTGCCCGAAAAGGAGATATACCAGCCGCGTCTTGTGAGCTCGTGTGCCATTTCAGCGGAACCGCTATAACTGTGAAAAACACCTTTGACGTTGGGATGTCGCAGGACGGTTTCAAAGCAATCGCCGTGCGCTTCGCGATCGTGAATGATGACGGGCAAATCGAATTTTTCGGCAAGCTTGAGCTGTTCTTCAAAAAAGAAGGCTTGCAGTTCTTTGTTCATCGGAATTCTGCCGTTGTCGTAGGATTGCCAATGGTAGTCGAGACCAATCTCGCCAAGGGCGACGATCTTGTTTTGCTTGCGTTGTTCGGCATTTTCGAGTAGAGTTGAAAGCTCCGCGAGAGCCTCTTCGGGGTCGGTGATAAAGTGGCAATCTTCGGGGTGAATGCCAACAGCGGCATACATTTTTGCAT
>JAFYRH010000149.1 GCA_017559555.1 Clostridia bacterium | reverse complement strand
GGATGCTACGCATCCTACACCTCATCCGTCCTGCATCGCTTGCGATGTTTGACACCATTCCCCTCAAGGGGAAGGCTTTTGGTTATGCGAATCGCTTTTGCATAGCAAAAGCCAGCGGACCCCGCCGCTGGCTAGTAATATTGGGCTTTTAGCCCTTGTGCATACCACCCGTTTGACGGGTGGTTATGAGTGTGGTGTGGTGTGCGTTTGTTTTTGGACCGTCGAGGACGCCAGTCCCTACAAGTGATACGGGAGTTGCTTGCAGTACTTTGTTAATTCTAAAACTTCACAAATCCGAAATTGCCTGAAAGCCTCCCCTCGGGGGGGGAGGTGGCAGCTGCAAGGCTGACGGAGAGGGGTTCCCCCCTTTTTGGGGGCGTATTTTGTCGCGTTTTGTCTAAAAAACAATTTATGAACTTTTTGTAAATAATCGCAAAAGGTACTTGACATATATATGTATATATATATAATAAAAACATCCCACCAAAAAAATTTATGGGAAATAAAAGGAGAAAAACACTATGAGAAAACTCAGCCTTTTGATCGCACTTTGCACATTGCTCACCGTTGGCGGCGTATACGCAACCTGGACTTACACCCAAAACACCGACGTAGCAGACGAAGCAGTTAACATGACCATGAACCTTACCGACGTTGCTTACTCCGGTTCTTACGGTACCTACAAGGTAGACACCTCCAGCCTCAAGCTCACCATTGACCCCAAGGCAGGCACTACCCACGTTACCTCCCTCATTGCAACCGGTGAAATCGTTATCACCTTTACCCCCAACAGCGTTGCTCCCGCAGAAGTAAAAGCAGACGGCGTTCCCTCCACATTTGCTTTCTCTCTCTCCAACCCCAACTGGCAATATGATGACGAAGAAGGCTTAGGCGCAAGAGACATTGTTACTCTTGGACACACCACTCCCGAAGCTATCGTTTGGGGCGAACCCAACGGCGAAGGCGTATTCACTTATACCATTAGCGCCGCAGACCTTGTTAATAACCACATTTTCCTCGGCGAATTCCTCCTTGACACTAAGGCAGACTACGACGCATTCAACGCTGTTCTCGGCCAAGGTCAAATCGTTATCACTGTAAGTGACGGCATCACCGCATAAGACAAATACGGCAAAAACAGTCTAAAATAATAAAAACATAAACGATATACCGCCGCTTTGCACCACCGTAAAGTGGCGGTATTATCCGTAACGAAGAGGCTTATGACAGATTACGAAATTTATGTATTTGCCCTGTGCTTTATTGTTTTTTCGTTGCTGACCGCAACGTTCTCCTACCTCATCTACCTCTACGGACACCAAGAGGTAGAGTTGATTAGAGCAGGAGAAAGAGACAGACAAATCGAAATCGACTTTGAAAAAAGAAAAACTCTTAAATATCAAGCTTTCCTTTGGCTGGGCAGATTTATCTCTTTGGCACTCTGCGTAGCATTTTCGGTAACCTTTGCATTCGCGCTCCATTTGCGCTCAAAAGAGGATGCTCCCATAGGCGACGTACCCGAAATTAAGGTTGTTAAAAGTAGCTCGATGGAGACAAAAAACGAGAAAAACGATTACCTGTTTGCAAATGAGCTCAATGATCAGTTCGACATGTTTGACATCATCTTTTGCGAAAAGCTCCCCGCCGAGGAAGATTTGCAGCTGTATGACATTGTAATGTACAAGCAAAGAGATAGATACATCATTCACCGCATTATTGCCATTGAAGAGCCCAACGAACAGCATCCTCACTCGCGCTATTTCACACTGCGTGGAGACGCCATAGGACAATCGGACCAATCCCCCGTTTTCTACAGCCAAATGCAGGGTATTTATCGCGGCGAGCGTGTTCCCTTTGTTGGTAGCTTTATCATGTTCTTGCAATCTCCCGCAGGTGCTTTGTGCATGCTGCTGATTGTTTTTGCTATCATCATTGCTCCCATTGCAGAAGGCATTCTCGAAAAAGAAAGACGCGCACGACTCGGTCGCAACCCGTGGGCAGATCAAGTTCTGTCCTACAGAAACCGCAAAGAGCCCCAAAGAGACCTTTCGGGCAGTATGACAACCTATTACAACCGACCCGGTTCTCCGTTCTCGGAGCCTTTCCAACGGCAGGATCAGCCTATTCCCTACCGTCATTCGCAGGATATTGACTACTTCTCTCGTTATGAAGAAAAGAGAAAACACCGAAAATAAAAATCGATTTTTTAAAAATAAAGGAGGTGCATTATCATAAGACGTTTATCACTTGTTTTGATGGCGTTGTTGCTTTTCACCTCCATTGGTGGCGTTTTTGCTGTTTGGGAATATGCAGAAGAACCTGCTCAAAAATCAGACAAGGAAGTTTTTATCCAGTTAAACGAGTTTGATTATACACCTCCTATGCCTGAAAAAGAAGTAACCCTGTTAGAGCGCATTTATGCCCTTTTGAACAACTTGTATGAAAACGATATCATTGCCATGGACAAGGGTAGAGAATATTTGCTGACTACGTTGGATAAGGACTGGGATACCGGTTTGAACCCCGCGCTCGGCTCGTTTGCCGGCAGCATGGACCCAACCCTTGAATCAAAAGAACGTATGGATGCAATGTTCGGTGACATCATAGACTTCGAAGACCCCGACCACGTTTCTTTCATTTTGAAAAGTGAAAATTTAGTGGGAAGCATAGACAACGAAATTGCTCTTTACTCCACCTCCGACCCCCTGACTTGGACTGCGGGTAACTGGATGAATACTGTTGTCGGTGTTTACCTTTCTGTGTTCATTCCCGTCCTTGACGAACAAGGAAACACGATTGGATATGAACTGCTTTGCGAATCGATTCACGGTTACTGCTTGGAAGTTCAATATATGGAAGGCGATTATACCCCTTCCTTCTCCACCGACCACTGGAGAGACGAGCTCTTCTATTGGCATGAAAACTATCCGAACCCTGTGGCGATTAAAGACGAGGACAGATACAAATACGAATGTTATCATCCCGCAGACGGTAACTATGCATACCCCGGTCGTACTCAAACCTGGCTCGGTTGGATCATTGTTCCGACCAACCAATGGGAAGTAAGTGACTCTGTGGGAAGAAGAGCATGGCAATGCTTGGAAGAAATTCTTGCCGAACAACAATAAAAACCAATTATCGCAAATCTTGATTCCAAACGGGCGACCTCGGTCGCCCGTTTTTATATGCGATATGCGTTTGTTTTTGCTGACTCTTTTGAAAAAATATTTCTATTTTGCTATTCGTTTCTCGTTTTTCCAACATCTTTTTGCCGTAAGATTGATATTTTTTAGACATTTTTTCGAAAAAACCCTTTACTTTTTTATTATTTTATGTTATCATATGGGGTGAGATAGAAACTATCATCTTTTATTTAATACTTATAGGAGGATTTTTTCCAATGGCTATTGAAAGAAGAAAGATTTCAATGGACGGTAACACCGCCGCCGCGCACGTATCTTACGCGTTTACGGAAGTTGCCGCAATTTACCCGATTACTCCTTCCTCTCCCATGGCAGAAGTAACCGACACTTGGGCTGCTACCGATAAGAACATTTTTGGTGAGCCCGCAAGAAACATCTTCGGTGACACTGTTAAGATGATGGAGATGCAATCTGAAGCAGGTGCTGCAGGTGCCGTTCACGGTTCTTTGGCAGCAGGTGCTCTTACCACCACCTACACCGCTTCTCAGGGTCTGCTCCTCATGATCCCCAACATGTATAAGATCGCGGGCGAACTCCTTCCCTGCGTTATCCACGTTTCCGCTCGTTGTGTAGCTTCTCACGCACTCAACATTTTTGGTGACCACTCTGACGTTTACGCATGCCGTCAAACCGGTTTTGCTATGATGGCAGAATCTAACCAACAAGAAATTATGGACCTCGGTGCTGTTGCTCACCTCGCAACCATCAAGGGTCGTGTTCCTTTCCTCAACTTCTTCGACGGTTTCCGTACCTCTCACGAGGTTCAAAAGATCGAAGCTTGGGATTACAAGGATCTTGAAGAAATGGTTGATAAGGATGCAATCGCAGGCTTCCGCGCTCGCGCTCTCAATCCTGAACACCCCGTTCTCCGCGGCTCCGCAGAAAACGGCGACATCTTCTTCCAACACAGAGAAGCTTGCAACCCCTACTACGATGCACTCCCTGCAATCGTTGAGGAATACATGGACAAGGTTAATGCTAAACTCGGCACTGACTACAAGCTCTTCAACTACTACGGTGCTCCCGATGCTGAAAAGGTTATCATCGCTATGGGTTCCGTTTGTGACGCAATTGAAGAAGTTATCGACTTCAAGCTCGCACAAGGCGAAAAGGTTGGTCTTGTAAAGGTACGTCTGTACCGTCCTTTCGTTGCAGAAAAGCTCGCAGAAGCTATTCCCGCAACTGCAAAGAAGATCGCTGTTCTTGACAGAACCAAAGAGCCCGGCGCTCTTGGCGATCCTCTCTACCTCGACGTTGTTACCGCTCTTGCAACCACCGGCACAAAGGCTACCATCGTTGGCGGTCGTTACGGTCTCGGTTCCAAGGATACCACTCCTGCTTCCATCTTTGCAGTTTATGCAAACCTTGATCAAGCAGAGCCCAAGAACGGCTTTACCATTGGTATCGTAGACGACGTTACCGGTCACTCTCTCCCTGAGACTGCAGTTCCGGATACTTCCTCTGCTGACACCATCTCTTGCAAGTTCTGGGGTCTTGGCGGCGACGGTACCGTTGGTGCAAACAAGAACTCCATCAAGATCATCGGTGACCACACCGACTAGTACATTCAAGCGTACTTCCAATACGACTCCAAGAAGACCTCCGGTATCACCATTTCTCACCTCCGCTTCGGTGATAGCCCCATCAAGTCTTCCTACTATATCAATAAGGCAAACTTCGTTGCTTGCCACAACTCCGCTTACCTCAAGAAGTATGATATGATCTCCGACGTTAAGCCCGGCGGTACCTTCCTTCTTGACTGCGCTTGGTCCATTGAAGAGCTCGACGAAAAGCT
>JAFYRH010000014.1 GCA_017559555.1 Clostridia bacterium | reverse complement strand
CCTTTGCGCCCTCCAATGTCATACGGCGCGCCATAATGAGTCCGATATCGCCAGAGCCGAGAATAACAACTTCTTTGCCGGGGAGGTATCCTTTGAGGTTAACGTACTTTTGTGCCGTACCTGCGCTGTAAATGCCTGCGGGACGTGTGCCTGCAATGTTGAGTGCTCCGCGAGCACGTTCGCGGCAACCCATTGCCAAAATGACGGCTTTTGCCTTGAGTTGGAATACACCGTTCTCTTTGTTGGTAGCAGTTACTACGCGGTTGGGAGTGATGTCAAGAACCATTGTGCCAAGCATGAAGGGAATGTTCTTTGCAAGAACTTCTTTTTCATAACGCCAAGCGTATTCGGGACCTGTCAGCTCTTCGCCAAAGCGGTGCAGACCAAAGCCGTTGTGAATGCATTGTTGCAAAATACCGCCAAGCTTTTCGTCACGTTCCAAAATAAGGAGGTCACGAATGCCTGCTTCGTGTGCTGCAAGAGCCGCGCTCATGCCGGCAGGGCCGCCGCCAATAATCACAAGATCAATTTCTCTCATATTATTGAACCTCCTTTGTTTTTTGTACGTTGATGAGCGATTTACCGCCGCACTTGGTTACTTCTTCGTAGGGGATATTCATTTCTTGTGCAAGAAGCTCTACAATGTAGGGAGAGCAGAAGCCGCCCTGGCAACGTCCCATTTGTGCGCGTGTACGACGCTTTACACCGTCGAGGTCGCGCGGACGGGGATTTTGACGAATTGCCGCCAAAATTTCTCCTTCACTAACACCCTCGCAACGGCAAATGATGTGGCCGTAGGCAGGGTCTTTTGCAATGATGGCATTCTTTTCTTCAATGGTACCCTCGCGGAATGCGTGGGTCGCTTCGCGAATGGGGTTGAAATTGGGATTCTTTTCAAGAGTTAAGCCGGCTTTATCGAGCAATTCTACAACCATTTCAGCGATGGCGGGAGCCGAGGAAAGTCCGGGGGATTCGATGCCTGCAACGTTTACAAATCGGGGCAGGGGATTGCCTATGATAAAGTCGCCCACAGAACCTACGGCACGCAAACCGCAGAAGGATGTGATGCTCTTGCCAAAGGGAATTCCGGTTGTGTTTTCATTGCTTTGTTGCATAACGAAGGAAAGACCTTCAGCGGTGGTGGATTTATCGAGCTTGTCTTCAATGTCAACGCCTGTGGGGCCTGTGATCAGGTTGCCGTCAACCGTGGGGGAAACAAGAATACCCTTGCCCATTTTGCCGGGGGTACGGAAGATGGTGTTCTTTACAAGAGAACCGCACTCCTTATCAAGGAGCACGTATTCACCGCGACGCGGTTGAATGGTGAAGCTGTCGTCTCCTACCATTTTTGCAATTTCATCCGAGAACACACCTGCCGCGTTGATGACGTAACGGGCAGAAACCGTGCCTTTATCGGAGAAAATTTCGTAGTAAGAACCGAGGTCTTGAATCTTGCTTACGGCAAAATCCAATTCGAGATTAGCGCCGTTATCCATTGCGTTACCGATGGATGCAATGGTGAGCTCATACGGGCAAACAATGGCGCCTGTGGGAGCGTAGAGGGCGCACAGAACGTCGGGAGAGAGATTGGGCTCCAGAGTGTGCAGCTCTTCTTTTTCGAGAATGCAGAGACCCTCAACGCCGTTTTTGTTTCCGCGCACGAGGAGCGCTTCCAGTGCCTCTCGGTCTTCTTCGTTAAAGCCGATAACCAAAGAACCGTTGTTTTTGTATTTTACACCGAGTTCTTTGCAAACATTGGGCATCAAACGGGAACCGCGAACGTTGAGCTTTGCTTTGAGGGATCCCTCTTTTGCATCATAACCTGCGTGAACAATAGCAGAGTTTGCCGCACTTGCGCCTGTGGCAACGTCGTGTGCTTTTTCGAGGATGCAGATACTTAATTTATAAGAGGCAAGGGTGCGTGCGATCATACCGCCCACAACACCGCCGCCTATTATGGCAACGTCATACATAATATTTTTTCCTTTCATCAGAGGTGGATTTTTATATCAAAGTGTCGAATAGAGGGCATACAGCTCGCTGTAAATGCCGCCTTTTTCCATCAATTCTTGGTGTGTGCCCGATTCCTCGATGCCGTCCTCGGTCAAAACCAAAATGCGGTCGGCATTGCGAATGGTGGTCAGACGGTGAGCAATGGTAAAGGTCGTGCGCCCCTCGGCAAGTTTTTCAAGTGACTTTTGAACAAGTCGCTCACTTTCGTTGTCAAGTGCGCTTGTTGCTTCGTCAAGAATGAGAATGGGGGGATTTTTGAGGAAGAGACGGGCAATAGAGATGCGTTGTTTTTGTCCGCCCGAAAGTTTTACACCGCGCTCACCGACATAGGTATTGTATCCGTCGGGGAGTGTGGAAATAAACTCGTGTGCGCCTGCCATTTTTGCGGCCGCTTCAATTTCTTGGTCGGTGGCGTCGATTTTACCGTAGGCGATGTTCTCGCGCACGCTACCCGAAAACAGATAAACGTCTTGTGCAACAACGCCAATGCAACTGCGCAAGGAGTGCAGGGTAACGTCGCGAATGTCTTTGCCGTCAACCAAAATCTTGCCCGATGTGACTTCATAAAAACGGGGAATGAGGGAGCAAAGGGTTGTTTTGCCACCGCCCGAGGGACCAACCAATGCGATATTCTCACCGGGGGTCACGTTTAAATCAAGGTGTGTCAAAACGTTTTTGGTCTCAGTTTCGTAGCGGAAGGAAACGTCTTGGAATTCCACATGACCCTTGACGTCGCACAATTCGGTGGCATTGGGAGAATCTTGAATTTCGGGCTCGGTCTCCATAATTTCTTGAAAACGTTCAATGCCCGAAATGCCTTGCTGGAATTGCTCGGAGAACTCTACAATGCGACGAATGGATGTGAGCAGGGTAGAAACGAACATTAGATATGCAACGTAATCGGCAGGGGTAATGGTGGGCAGGTTTCCAATGTCCATCATGAAGAATGCACCTGCAACCACTACGATAATGTACATCAAACCATCAAACAGACGGGTTGAGGAGTGGAACGCACCCATGATGCGGTAGCGCTCACTTTTGATACGCAAATATTCGCAGTTGCCCTCGCCAAACTTTCTCTTTTCTTCATCCTCGCGCGCAAAGGAGCGTGTGACACGCACACCGAGCAAGCTATCCTCAATTTGTGAGTTGAGCTCACCGATTTGCTTGCGCGATTCGCGGAAGTTGTTGCGCATGCGGCGGCGGAAGAAGATGGAAAAAGCAAGAATGAGCGGAATGACAGAGAAGATGATGAGTGTGAGAGGCACGTTGATGGTGCAAAGCAAAATGAACGCACCAATGATTTTAACACCCGCAATAAAGAATTCTTCGGGGCAGTGGTGTGCAAACTCTGTTACGTCAAACAGGTCGGTCGTCATACGTGACATCAGTGTGCCCACCTTGGTGTTGTCGTAATACGAGAAAGAAAGCTTTTGCAAATGCGCGAAGAGATCGCGGCGCATATCGGTTTCGATCTTGGTGCCCATGATATGACCGATAGAGGTCATAAAGTAGTTAGCGGCGGTGTCGATGATGCGGAGTAGGATATACATGCCGCCAATACCCAAAATGAGTTGGGTCGTCAAAGAGGCGATATCATCACCCGATGCCGCATTGGTAATGGTGCGCACCACCATGGGGAGAACAAGCTCGCAAATGGTGGTCAAAGCGGCACAAAAGAGGTCAAATGCCATAATGCCGCAATAGGGTTTGTAATAAGGCAGGAACTTACCAATGAGTCCTATGTTTTTATTCTTTTTCGGCTTCATTCTGATGTCTCCAATTCTTCATAAATTTCCATCAGTCGTTCCTCAAGAGTGTTTTTCTTTTCGTCAAGCTCAGCGGCGCGAACATAATCGGCGGCGGCAGAGCCAAAGAGCTCCTCTTCAATAGTGGCAAGCTCACCCTCAATGCTCTCGCACTCGCGGCGGAGCTTGTCGAGGTAGTTCTTGCGCTTGCGCGCATCGGCATTGGCTTGCTTGTTTTTGAGGTACTGCTCTTTTTGAGAGCTTTGTGCCACTGCAACGGGGGAGGAAAGTGCCTTTTCTTCAAATTCCGCAACGCGTGCGTTTTTATAAGCTTCAAATTCGCTAAAGGCGTGCCCTGTGTTGTCTACACGATAGTCCAAAAGGTCAGAGGCAAATGCGCTTCCCGGTTTGAGTTGGAGAATACGTGTTGCCAATTTTTCGATCAGATAACGGTCGTGGGAAACGGTTACGATCGTGCCTTCAAACTGCTCAAGTGCTGCTTCAAGCGCTTCGCGCGAATCGATATCAAGATGGTTTGTAGGTTCGTCAAGCACCAAAAGATTCATTTGTGAGAGCATCAGCTTGGAGAGTGTGAGTCGTGCTCTCTCACCGCCCGAAAGAACGCTGACCGTTTTGAAAACGTCCTCGCCCGTAAAACGGAAGAGTCCTAACGTATTGCGAATTTCGGTTTCGGTTTTGGTGGGGTAAGCGTTCCAAAGCTCGTCAAGCACCGTGTTTTCGGGTGTGAGATTTTGGTTTTCTTGGTCGTAGTAGCCAATGTGCACGTTATAGCCCTCGGTGAGGCTTCCTGCCACGGGAGCGAGCTTGTGCAAAATGATTTTGATGAGCGTTGATTTTCCACAACCGTTTGGGCCGATGATCATCACGCGTTCACTTCTTTTGATTAAGAAAGAAATATTTTGGAAGAGTTTTCGTTCGCCAAACGCCATAGAGAGACCTCTTGCTTCGAGCACGTCGTTGCCTGAGGTGCTTG
>JAFYRH010000148.1 GCA_017559555.1 Clostridia bacterium | reverse complement strand
GATACATTGTCGCGGTCGATAAAAAGCATGGTGTTTGCAGGGTTCATTCCTGCTTCAACCGCTCCCTGTGCAATTTCAACACCGCCGTTACCAACGGCGACCAAAAGGTCAACACCACGCTTTTGCAAATATTCGCCTACTGCGCGATGCAGTTTGATGCTATCTTTGCCAAGCTCTAACATATCGCCGAGCACCGCAATGCGTCGGCTGTTTTGAGGCGCACATTCACACAAAACGTCAATTGCAGCTCTCATCGATTCGGGAGCGGCATTGTAGCAATCCTCAATCAAGGTCATGCCATCAAAATCTGCAATCGCTTGGCGCATATCGGCAGGACGGAAATGCGCATAACCGTTTTTAATCTGCTCCGGTGAAAGTCCTTGCAGAGTTCCTATCGCAAACGCATAGAGTGCCGCCCATACGTTGTGACGTCCGCTAACGGGAATATAAAAACCGGGATAGGTTCTTCCCTTGTAAACGACATCAAAGTAGGTACCGCCAAGCTCAACACGAATATTTTGTGCAAAAAAGTCGGCATTTGGACGTGTAAGTGACACATAAAGCGTGTGGTAACTTCTGCCGCTGATATTTGCAAGCAGCGGTTCGTCACCGTTGAGGATGAGATATCCTCCTTTTTTCAATCCGCACAAGACTTCAAGCTTTGCACGGCAGATACCACGGCGGTCACCGAGTGCTTCCATATGGGAAGTACCGATATTGGTAATAATAGCAATATCGGGTTCTGCCACAAGTGACATGCGTTCAATTTCACCAAAATTGCTCATGCCCATTTCCAAAACAGCACATTCGCAATCAGTGGGAATTTCCATAGCCGACAGCGGCATACCAATAACGCTATTGTGATTTCCCGAGGAAACATAAGTTTTCTTTCCCTCTTGCATCACCGATGCGATCATATCCTTGGTCGTGGTCTTGCCCACACTACCCGTAACGGCTACCACGGGATAAGAACGCCCCTCAAGTTGCGCGCTCGCCATATAGGAAAGTGCCATTTCACTATCCTTAACGGCGATCAAAGCAACATTCTCACCGATTACTTCGGGAGATACGGGCTCTTGAGAGATGATGCAACGGCATCCCGCAGAGATGGCCGCCGGAATGTAGTCATGTCCGTTTACACGTTCGCCAACAAGGGCAAAGAAAGCGGTGTTTTCGTCCGCTTCGCGGGAATCGGTACAGAGTGAATATATTTTTATATTGGAATTTTCTTCGTTTTGCAAGACACCGCGGCACATACGGGCAAGTGCGTGCGCCGTGATACCATTCTGTATTGAAAGTGTAATCTTCATACAGTCGGTTCTCCTTCTTTTTCATCTTCGTCTTTTTGTGCACGCAAGCGTGCAGCAAATGCCTCTTTAACGAGACATCCTTCGCAGAAAGGTCGACGTTCCCCTCCCACGATTTCATATTGCTCGTGTCCTTTCCCTGCCAAGAGAATGAGGTCTCCTGCCTTTGCATTTTCTATCGCATAGCGAATGGCGGCGGCACGGTCCGGAATAACGGTATAGGCTTTTTGTGGCGGTATGCCGGAAACGATTTGACAAATGATTTCCATCGGATCCTCACCGCGAGAATTGTCGGAAGTAATGATTACGTGGTCGGCAAGCCGTGCGGCAATCTCGCCCATAACGGCTCGCTTGGTACGGTCACGGTCTCCGCCGCAACCAAAAAGGACAACGGTTCTGCCACCCTTTTGCACAAGATCTCTTGCTGTCAGGAGCAGTTTTTCAAGTGCATCGGGGGTATGCGCGTAATCGATGAGGACCGAAAAATCGGCTTTCAAGCCCAAACGTACGCGTTCCATTCTCCCCTTTATGCCCCCCATAGTGGCGAGTGCTGTCTTGATAGCGGCAGGACTGCAGCCGAGCTCTAAAGCACAAATAGCGGCTTGCATGGAATTCATAACGGTAAATTCCCCTGCAATGGGACAAACGATGCGCAATCGCGTTCTTTTTGAGGAAAGTCGGTATGCAACGCCGTTTTGTGCTTGCGCTTCTATTTCGGTAGCACTGTAATCGGCATCTTTGTCCTTTGCCGTGCAGGTAATGCATCGGCAGGTCGCATTTGTCATCATTTGTTCGGAATACGGTGAATCGGCATTGAAAATGCCAAGCTTTGTTTTTTGGAACAAGCCTGCTTTTGCCGCGGCATAGGCATCCATCGTTTTGTGGAAATCCAAATGCTCGGGAGTCAAATTGGTAAAGATAGCCGCTTCGAATGTGATGGGTGCCAACTTCCCCAAGGACAATGCGTGGGAGGAAACCTCCATCACCACATACTCTACTCCCTCGTCGCGCATTTGCGCAAAAATGCGATAGAGATCACGCGGGTCGGGTGTGGTGAGATTAGAAAGCCCTGCTTCGGTGACGGTTTCTATAGTACCTTTTTCGGTTTCACACCCTACCGTGCCAATGATTCCGCAAGTATGCCAAGAGGTGCGCAAAACAGTTCGCAACATATGTGCCACACTCGTTTTGCCGTTTGTTCCCGTAACACCAATAATTTTTAAATCACGGCAAGGAAATCCATACCATGCGTGCCAAAGGTGCGCCAATGCTTCTCTGGTGTTTTCGCACCGCAAGAGGATAACATTTGAACTTACATTTGGCACGGGATGGTCTCCATCCGTTAACACACAGATAGCACCGTTTTGGATTGCGTTTTGGATATAGTTGTGAGAATCGAATTGTGTACCGCGAAGGCACACAAACATTGCTTTTTTCATCTCTTTTCGAGAATCGGTAGCAATCTCTTCGATTTCGCAATCAAAATATTCTTCGGGGCAAAGGATGCCGGCGGCATCGCACATTTTTTTTAGTTTCACAGCCCTTCCCTCCAGGTTTGAAATTTTCTTTCAACTTCCCGACAGAAGGTCTGTCTTATTTTAGATTAGTTCAATGAATCAGGATCCCACGCCTCATCAAAGTCCTTGTCGCCCAAATGGCGGAAGGTTACCTCGACCACTGTGCCCACAGGAACAACTTCGCCTGCGGCAACAGATTGGGAGATAACGGTGGCTTCGGTGCCACTGAGATAGTTTTTGGTACCGAGAATACGAATGTTAAGTCCTGCGTTGATGAGAACTTGATTTGCCGCTACCGCGCTCATTCCCGTGACGTCGGGAACCTTTGTAGTAAGCGTTTCGGTTTCTTTATCAACGTAAGCCAAGACTCTTGCCGAGTTCTTTTCCACCACTGTACCACTTTCGGGATACTGACGGCGGATAATGCCATCGTCTGCTCCTACAATTTCAATATCAAGTCCGTTTCTTTGGCAGTAGTTTCTCGCGGCGGAAACAGTATATCCTACGAAGTTAGGAATCTTGGTAGCCATATTTTCGAGTTCTTTTTCGGTGTAAACCGCTTCAACCCCGAGATACGGAAGAATCGTTTCCATAACGTTTGCTACGTAAGGAGCTGCTACCACACTACCGTAAAGAGTACCCTTTGTGGGTTCGTCAACCATAATGATGATGGCATATTGCGGATCATCTGCAGGTGCAAAAGCAACCGTAGAACAAACGTACTTTTCGCTTACGGCAAATTCTGCAGCCACACCCGTGTAGTTGCAAATACTGCAAACAAACAATTTTTCTCCCTCAATGGTTTTGAGGTTTGCGGTGTATCCGCACAAGGGACACTCGCGTTCCTTCTTTTCGGAAGTACCCGTTTTTGCGGCAAGTCGGTAACCGGCAACGTATGCATTCTTTGCACCGCCATTGCCCGAAACGCCCTCTTCCAAAATCTTTGCCACCGTTTCGCAAACGCTTTGGCTGACAACCTGGCGACGAACGTTATTATCAAAAGACTCAATCACATTTCCGTTTGCATCGGTAACGGATGAAACGAAATGCGGTGTAACAAGATATCCACCATTGGCTACGGCAGATACCGCGGTAATTTGCTGAATCAGTGTTACGTTAAAGTTTTGACCGAATGCGTAAATCGCCAAATCCAGATCGGTGAAATTCTCTTCAGTGGCAAATACGCCACCGCCCTCACCGGGAAGATCGATGCCGGTTTTTTCAAGGTATCCAAACGCTTTCAAATAGTTGTAAAAGGTATTGGTGCCAAGGCGAAGTCCGACTTTCATCAGCCAAGGGTTGCAGGATTGCTGAATGCCCTCTGCAAAAGTGAGCGAGCCGTGGCCCTGAACCTTGTGGCAATGGATCGTTTGTCCCAAAACCTTCAAAGAACCTGTGCAGGTATTGCTTTCGCTAAGCGTAACAACATCCTCCTCAAGCGCCATGGACGCGGTAATAACCTTGAAGGTGGAACCCGGAATGTAAGATTCGGTAATCGCCTTATTCGCCCACATATTGAGTTGAAGATTTTGCTTGACCGTGTTATAGTCATCGCTGCCCACCTCATAGCCGAGCCCCTGCAGGGTGGCAAGAGATTGATCATCTAAATTTCGAGGATTATTGAGGTCAAAATCGGGATATACCGCCATACCGAGCACGGCACCCGTTTTCACATTCATAACGATACCTGCCGCACGGTTTTGTCCGCCGGATTCGAGATAGGCATTTTGTAATTGCTCCTCAAGTGCAGATTGTACAAAAACGTCGATGGTGGTGTTTACGTTATATCCGTCTTGTGCGGGGATGTATTCTTTATATGCATACGGCATTTCGTTACCGGAGGAATCGCGTGCAGTAATATATCTGCCGTTTGTTCCGGAAAGCATTTTGTTGTATTGGAATTCAAGACCGTAAAGTCCCGTTCCGTCGCTTCCCGTAAAGCCGAGAACGTGAGATGCAAGCGCATCATAAGGATAATGTCGTGTATAAGTGCTTTCGAGATAAATCATCTGCTCAAGCTCATATTCGTCGATGAACGCGCGAACGAGATCGGCAGTATCTTCATCTACCTCACGGGCAATTGTGCGGTCGAGGTATTTGGTGTATGTAGTCTGCTTGAGAACAAAATCATAGGAAACGTTCAAAATAGCAGAAAGATTTTCACAGATAAGATCAGCCAAGTGGATATTGCTTCCCTCTTGATCGTGAAGGCTTTGCGCGCGCGCGATAGAAGAGGGCGAAATAAAGACACGATAGGTGGTGATGTTGGTGGCAAGCAACACACCGTTAGAGTCGTAAATGTTACCGCGAGAGGCATTGACGGAAGATTCGGTTGTAATTTGTTGCAAAACCTTTTGGTGATAATAGTCGTATTTCACTGTTTGAAGCAAGAAAATACGCACCAAAAGAGCAGAAAAGAGCAAAACTGCAATCCCCAACAACACAGCCGCACGGCCTACCGTTTTGGGATGAAGATTGCCTTCGCTCCAACGTCGATTACTCGTTTTTTGCTCTTCCATTTTGCCGCTCCTTTCTAATTATTTTTGCACGAAAAGCGAGGCTGTACTCCTCGCTTTTCCATGCTCTTTTATATTATGAAGAGAACGGCAAAATTATGACAGATGTCACTTAGTTGAGTCCGATCGCACTCAAAATAGCGGCAAGTCCCACTTTTTCTTGCTTTTCCTCTTCAAATACCTCGATGGAATCGCCTGAGCCCATAGAAAGGTACTGCATTTTTACGTATTTTTCTTCAACCATGCCAAATTCTTCGGTGGCAACCTCGCGAATGACAAAAAGATCATTTTTGACGTTCAATTCAGATTGCAGATCCGTAACCTCGCCTGCAAGCTCAGAAACCTGAACGGTAAGCTCACTGACGCGCTTTTCACCGTGTTGAATCATAACAGAACTTGCAACAATCAGCATGAGTGAAACGGCAACCGCTACAATAGCGGCAAATGCCGAGATAGGAAACCTGCGCGTCGACTGCGTGGTATCGACGGGTGAAAAATCGAACCACGCAGGTGCCGACGTGCGGATAAAATCAATAGTTTTGGTTGGTAAATGCTTGATTTTTTCGGGAAGTGCAGCAATCTTATCGCTCAAAGTAGTTACTTCTTCGTGTTTTACCACCGCGTGACAAGGTTTTTCTGCCTCACCCAAGAACACAGATTCATCTTTTGCAGGAACCGCGGAAAAATCCTCTTCCTCTGTGCGGATTGCACGTGTCTCGTTAAAATATTGAATCAAGTCTGCTCCCGACATATTCTCTTTGCCGTGGCGATAGCAACCGCTGACTGCGGTATCGCTCATAGCCGAAAGACGGTATGCTGTGGGGGCTATTTTACGCGTTTGGAGTTCTTTTTCGATTTGTTCGGTGGTTTGCTCGGCAACTGCCTTTGCAACGCCACGCGAAGCAAACTGCCCCGCAATGGTTTCTACCTCTTGCGCGACACTAACATCAAGCATACGACCGACAGACGCATTATTCAATTGTGCTTCTTGACGGTTCATTTTACTTGATTCCCTTCCATATTAATATACTGTTCTCTTACAGCTTTTCGGCAATGCGAAGCTTTGCGCTGTGTGAGCGAGAGTTAACTGCCAATTCCTCTTGAGAAGGCAGAATCGGTTTCTTGGTTAAAATGTTCACCTTGGGTTTGTTGCCGCATACGCAAACGGGAAAGTTCTTAGGGCAGGTACAACCGCCTGCTAAGGAATTAAACGTCTGCTTTACAATGCGATCCTCCAACGAATGGAAGGTGATAATAGCGATGCGCCCTCCCTTGTTTAAGAGGGACACGGCGGACTTGATTGCCGGAGCAATCACATCCAACTCGGCGTTGACCTCAATGCGCAAGGCTTGAAAGGTTCGCATTGCCGGATGGTGTCCGCCATCTCCGTGGCGCGCAGGTACGGAGCGTTTGATGATTTCAACCAGTTCCCCTGTGGTCTCAATCGGGCCCGTTTGACGCGCGCGGATAATATTCGATACAATTCGAGAAGAAAAACGTTCTTCTCCGTAATCAAAGAGGATGCGACGAAGTGCTTCCTCGGAGTATTCGTTTACGATTTTTTTCGCAGTGAGCGATTTGGTTGCGTCCATACGCATATCCAAAGGTGCATCGGAACGGTAGGAAAAGCCGCGCTCTGCCGTATCTAATTGATAGGAAGAAACGCCAAGGTCCAAAAGGAGACCGTCGATGCGCTCAATCCCTCGGTCGGCACACACCTTTGCAAGCTCGCAAAAGTTGCTGTGTACAACCTCTGCCCTCTCACCAAAGCAAGCAAGGCGCTCGGTTGCTACCGCAACCGCCGTAGCATCTTGGTCAAGCGCCAAGAGCTTGCCGCCCTCACCCAAGTGAGATGCAATAACAGAGCTATGTCCGGCACCGCCTGCGGTTCCGTCAATATAGATGCCATTGGGACGAATGGCAAGCCCCTCGATGCACTCATTCAAGAGCACCGAATAATGCGAAAATGAAATTTGCTCTTTCATTGCCATTCTCCTTACTTTCTTAGTTGATTATCAGAGTCCAAGCTCCTCGAGCTCACCGATCAGCTCGGCTACATCGATTTGAGCCTTATTTTCATCATAAGCGGTTTCTGCCCAGATCTCGGCATATTCGCCGCATCCGACAACTACAATACTGCGATCAATTCCTGCGTATTCAACAAGTTCTTGCGGAATGACCACTCTACCCTGCGAGTCGGGTGTAACTTGTGTGAGAGACGCATGCAGGAAGCGCAGAATCTTTTCGGAAAGCTTACGGTTTTGTGCCTTGAGGGGAGCAATGTATTCCTCCCAACCTGCCAAGGAGTAAACCTTAAGACACGCCTCACGGATGTCTTTTGCGATTACAAAAGTTTCACCGAGTTCCTCGCGCAATTTAGCCGGCATAAAAACTCTGTTTTTGTTGTCTTTGTTATGGCGGTATTCTCCTCCGAACATAAGGCGTCTCCTTTCCGTTTTTTGAGTGCGAAATGGCAATTTTGCTCCATTTTGAAACATTTTTCACCATTTTGCTCCACTCTGCTTATATTATAAACTATTTTTTTGATTTTGGCAAGGGGTTTTTGAAAAAAAGTTGAAATTTTTTTCGATTTTTTTCAAGTTTTTGAAGCGTTTTAAAAGTATCGAAAAAGCACAAAAAACATACTTGCTTTTTTCGCGTTTTTTCGCCGTTTATTTTTTGAAAAAAGTTCCAAAATACGACGAAAAGAACTTGACGAATATATGAAAATATGGTATACTAAAATGAATAGACTTTTATATGCTTTTACTCTTGGATAAAGAAAGGATTATAGAATGGAACGTGACTTCGAACTCTTTGATGCGCTCTACCTCTTACGACAAAAAATCAGAGAACGCGAAAAGGCAAAAACCGGCAGAACCCCTACCGTTTGCCCCGATGAAGCTCTGCGTGAAATGATTCGTCTGATGCCCCAAAAGGCCTCGGACTTTTATAGCATTGGCGGTGTTGGCCCTGCTTTTGTAGAAAACTTTGCACCCGAATTTCTTGCCGTTATCAACGGTGATAAGACTACAGACGGCAGTACAGCACCGGTTTCGGATCACGTTGAGGAAACCTTGCGTGAGCTTTCTAAAAAACTCATTAACATCAACAAAACCAATCGCATGCTCTTTTTGCCTAAATTGGCGGCAAAATATGCGGTTGACCTTTTTGATGCAAACGGCCGCTACAATCCCCTCGACATCCTCTTCTCTGCTACCGAGCCCATGGTAATCTCCGAGGCAGCCGACCAAGATCTGCCCCGCACCAATCCCGCTCGCGAGAGATACAAAAACCTTGTTAACCTCATTCGCGAAAGCTCTCGCGATATGCGCGATAAGGGTCAAAACGACCTCTATATCGGTTATCCCTTTGTGCAAGGTTGCCTTTCGAACGGTGAATTCGGTATTCGCGCGCCCTTGTGCCTCTTCCCCGTGGTTCTTGACAGAAACACCACTTCTGTTTCGATTGCTCTTGACCCCACCCGTGATATCGTATATAACAGCACACTGATTTTGGCACATTATAAGTTCAACAGCATCACCTCCGCAATGCCCGATTGTGTGCCAGAAGAGATCAATCCCGATACCTTTTTACAAGGTCTTTTGGATTTCTACGCTTCTAACGATATCCGTATTGAATACAATAGCGACGAGCTCAAAAAGTTCACCGAATACCCCGGCGAGTCCTTCCCCAAGTACACACGCGGCACCCTGAAATTGGTGCACAACATTGTTGTTGGTAAGTTCCCTGCTTATTCGAACTCCATTCAACGCGACTTTGAGCAAATTTTGAATAAAGGTCTTGTAAACCGTTTGGTTTCTGACCTTGTTTCCGATTACGGTGCAATCGACTTCTACTCCGATCACGACGACACCAAGTACGATCTTGACCCCAAGAAGTCAATTCCCGAAGATTCTCTTGTTTATATCAATGCACTCAACTCGGCACAAGAGACTGTTTTGCACGCACTCAACTCCACCGACGAGTTGGTTGTCGAGGGCCCTCCCGGCACGGGTAAATCCCAAACCATTACCAGCTTGATTACACAGTTTGTAAACCAAGGCAAAAACGTTTTGATGGTTTCGGAAAAGAAAACCGCTCTCGACGTTGTTTACTCCCGTCTCGGTACACTTTCCCGCTATGCGGTAATGATGGACGATGCAAACAATAAGAACTTGTTCTACGGTCAGCTCGAGCGTCTGTTGCTCAGCACCGATGCCAACGCGCCTATTGAGGCTCCCGATCTCTCCCCCATCTCGGCAGAGATCGATACCGACGTTGCAACGCTCGAAATTATTGCAGATAAACTCTTTAAGCCCGGTGAGTTTGGTGTGGCTCCCTATAAGCTTTATATGGAAAACCGCCGCATCAATTTGCAAAACCACGAGCAAATTAAAACTTACAAAACCATTCGCACGGTCGTTACCGACGAATTACTCCACCTCAACTACGACGAAATTTCGGCAATTCACAAAAAGTTTGCCAACGGTCAGCTCACCAATAGCCTTGACCACTATCAGCTCACCATTGAGCGCTATCCTTGGTTCCTCAAAATGAAGGACGACCTCTCCAACTACGACCTCATTCTCTTTACCGATGCAATCGACGAGATGATTTTGAAGGTTGACGAGTGGAGAAACCAACCCTTTATCAAGCGCCAAACCTCTAAGGGACGCCTGACCAAGGAAATTCAAAACCTGACAAAAGCATACTTCCAAAAGGCAGGCGGCTCTTACACCGTTCGCCTTATGATGGAGCAACCCGAAGCCGTTAAGCAAAGCTTAAAAGAATTCACCGCAGGATATGCAAACCTCAAACCTGTTGTTACAAGTTTAACCGCCAATGAAAACCTCTACTTGGCAGCTCTGCGCAAAATTCACAAAATTCTTGCCGGCACCGTTACCGAGTGGAATGACGAGCTCTACAACACCATTCTGTTTGAGTATATTCAAAAGTTCGAAAGCGAAAACCGCACGCTTATCCCGAAGGTCGATTCCTTTGAAAAGATCATCTCCTCTATGGAGAACAACATCAAAATCAAACAAGAGCTCTCCCGTCAACGCATCACAAAGCTGTTGGCTGATGATATCAAGTATATCACCACCTCCAAGCGCAAGGGTGAAATCAGCCGCGCAATTGAAAGCCGCAGACGCAGCAGCGTAGCAAAGTTTGTTCAAAAGTTCGACTTTGAACTCTTTAAGGCTCTCAAGATTTGGTTGATGACTCCCGAGGCAGTATCTGAGGTTCTTCCCCAACAAAACGACTTGTTCGATTTGGTTATCTTCGACGAGGCTTCTCAGCTTTACATTGAGAGAAGTATTCCCTCTATTGCACGTGCCAAGAAGGTTGTTATTGCGGGCGACCACAAGCAGCTCCGCCCCTCCAGCCTTGGCGACGGACGTTTTGAAATGGAAGATATGCTCGACGAGGATGCAGAAATCTCCGCAGCACTCGAGGAAGAAAGCCTTCTCGACTTGGCTCGCTTCCGCTATCCCGACGTACTGCTCAACACACACTACCGTTCCAAGTACGAGGAGCTCATCGACTTTTCGAACTACGCTTTCTATAAAGGAAGACTGTTTGTTGCTCCCAACACCGATAAGCCCGAAAAGCCCCCCATTGAGGTTCATCAAGTGCAAGATGCCGTATGGCAGGGCCGCGCAAACCGCAAAGAGGCTGAGCGCGTAGTAGAGCTTATTAAAGAATTCTTTGCAACAAGACAAAACAACGAGACCATTGGTGTTATCGCTTTCAACGTATCGCAACGCGATATGATCTATGACGTCATCGATGAAGAATCGGTTAAAGATCCCAAGTTCGGCTCTATCGTTCGTGCGGAAATGAACCGCAAGGACAACGGCGAGGACACCGGCTTCTTTGTAAAGAATATTGAAAGCGTACAGGGTGACGAACGTGACGTTATCATGTTCTCCATTGGCTATGCCAAGAATGCAAGCGGACGCCTCATTCACAACTTTGGTTGGCTCAACCAAAAGGGTGGCGAAAATCGCCTCAACGTTGCTATCAGCCGTGCAAAGAAGAAGATTCACATCGTGACCTCCTTCCGCCCCTCCGAGTTGATGCTTGACGATGCAAAGAACGACGGTCCTCGCATTCTCAAGAGATACCTCGAATATGCATTTGCAGTCAGCCGTGAGGATCACGAAGAGGCAGAAATGATCCTTCGTTCCTTTGGCGAGACCTACGGCATTGTTGCCGCTCCTCTGGAAACAGAGTTTGCACAAAGAGTTGCAGATGCTCTGCGTGAAAAGGGCTACGAAATTGATACCCAAGTTGGTATTGGTGGCTACCGCATTGACATTGCCGTTCGCAAGGGTGGCAAGTACGTACTCGGCATTGAGTGCGACGGTAAGCTTTACAGCGTGGCATCCTCTGCGCGTGAGCGCGATTACCACCGCCAGAAGTACCTTGAATCCCGTGGATGGAAGATCAAGCGTATTTGGAGCATGGACTGGTGGAGAGATCCGCAACGCGAGATTTACAACATTTGCGAAATTGTGGATGCTCTGTAAAAAGCTAAACAAAAAGATGGGAAATTCTTTGGAATTTCCCATCTTTTTTTTATTTGTTAGACTTGATAGCTACTTTACCGCTATTTGTCTTGATGTGAATTTTAACGCCATCCGTGCCGCTCCTATATGTATTCCCCTCTTGTGTGACGGGGAAATCAATGGTAGGCGTGCCACCGCGTTTGCTTTCGTGTGTGAGAGTAAATGCACTTCCCTCGGGGAGTTCAAAATTGATGTTGCCCGAGGATGTTTTAATATTGGTATTCTCTACGAGAATATCGGAAATTGTCACGTTCGAGGAAACCGCGTTGATGTTGAGGTTTTTGAGTTGCCCCAAGAGCTTTTCGGGGATGCGGAGAATGAGGTCTTTTTCCTTATCCTTGTTCGTGCCAAAGAAAGAGGAAGATGCGCGATACTTGATGGAAAGCGATTTGCCGTCCTCGCTCACGCTCCAATGTACGCGCGTTTTGTCGGTTAGGTCGGCAGGGGCACTTTCGGTGATGGAGATATAGGCATCTTGGCAAATGACAACGCTGACGTTGCCGTCTATCCAATCGAGGTCGATGCTCTCAACGTTTGGCGCGGCGATGCTTCCCTCGCCCACCTTGTAGGCGCTATCATCGTAGCGGTAACTGGTCCAACCGAGGTTCCACTCGCCCTTGCCAACGGTGCCGTTGATGATACCGAGCAGAATGGCACCAATGAGAAGTCCGCCAATTACAAAAGCGGCATATTTGAGGATGTTTTTGTTTTTGATATTCATTGAGGTCTCCTAACGTAAACGGTTGATTTTGTCGGTTTCTATGACGTTCCCCAGCGTGTAGAGCACCAATGCGGCATCGGCATCACAAGCTTTTGTGTAGGCGGTAACATCGGTGTAATCGGTGCGCGGTGAGGAAAGATTATACAAAACAAGGTCAAAATGCTGTGCCAAAAAGGGGGCTACCGAGTTGGCAAAGCTATCCTTGAATATTGCGAGTTTGGGTCGGCTTTTGCCGTCCTTTTTTGTGACTGTTACAACGTCGTGCGTGCCATCGAGAAAGACTGAATATTGATCGTTCCCCGCAAGGTATGCGCGGTTGTAAAGTCCCCCATCAAGGGTTCTGCCGTCGGCAGTAACAAGAAAGCTATCCTCGTTGCCGAGGAGCCAAAGCTCTATGCTATCCGCTCCCACAAAGTGAAAGCCCGAAGCCGCGGAAAACGTCCCATAAAAATTGGTTGAAACGGTCTCTTTTTGAAAGTTTTCGGCAGGGATAACGTCGTTTTCCATGCCAAAAGACTTCATAATATCACAATAGGCGTAGTATGCGCCAAGGGTCGTCCAATGGTGGTCGGTGCGGTAGTAAACGTATTCGCCGCTCTCATAGCGTGCGCGATAGGCAGGAACGAGGTCGAGGTACTTCACGTCTTCATTCACGTTTTCACGCAAAATTTGGAGCATTTGGTCACTCGCTCCATCGGGATAAAGAAAAGCAGATGCGGCAACGTCGACGGTTCTCCCCGTGAGAAACATGGTAAGTGGAACGTCTACATTTTCAGCCGCTCGGTTGATACCCTCTGCGGCATTTTGAATATGGTTAAAATCGAGGACGTCGCTATCCTCGGCACTCTCGTCGTCCGTGCGCGCGAGCGTAAACAGCCGCTTGGCAAGCTGACCGTCGCTCCCGAGCAGAATGCCGTTATTCTCTCCTTTTGCCGCAAGAAGT
>JAFYRH010000147.1 GCA_017559555.1 Clostridia bacterium | reverse complement strand
TTCCATTGATTCCTCGCTTGGTGACGATGCTTATCGCATTGAGGGTTCTGTCAATGTAAAAGGTGAGGAAAACAAAGAGGAATATCTGCACATCATCGGCGGCAACGGTCGCGGTGTCATCTATGGCGTTGTTCGCTTTTTAGAGGACTTTGCAGGTGTTCGCTTCTTCACCCCCGAGCTTGAAACACATTCCTCCGATCCGGTTATGCTCCCCGAGAGCATTCTCGTTGAGTATTCTCCTGTTTTTGAATACCGTCGCACCAGCTGGGATTGTATTTTGTCAGATTCATTTTTCTTTGTAAAGAGCGGAATGAATGGCGATAACAGAGGTGTCACCGAGGAAATGGGAGGCGGTCTGTACTATCCTTCCGGAAGAGCTGTTCATACATTGGGATATTTTACCGATACCGAATACGCATATCCGCTGTATGCGCCAAACCCCTGCCTTGCATTGGATTCTACCACGGGGCAAGAGAATTTGAAAAAGGTTATCGCTCACGTGCGTGAGATTTTGTACAACGATCCTACGCTTGATATCGTTTCGGTATCGCAAACCGACAAGGAAATTCGCTGTGAATGTGCGAACTGTAAGGCAATTGATGAGGAAGAGGGAAGTCCTGCAGGCACACTTCTGCGTTTTGTCAACGCAGTTGCCGAAAATATTGCAGAGGATTATCCCAACGTAACCGTTAGTACCTTGGCGTACAAGTATTCGCGCAAAGCGCCTCAAATTACCAAACCGAGAGAGAACGTGTGCGTTCGTTTGTGCTCCATTGAGTGTCACTTCAACCATCCACTTACAACAGTAGATTGCGCGACCTGTTCTGCTTTCCGCGAGGATATCGAAGCTTGGAGCAAAATTTGCAACAACATCTATATTTGGGATTATACTACTGATTTTAGATACTACCTTTCCTTCTTTCCCAACCTGTACGTTATTCGCGACAATATGCGCTTTTTTGCCGATCACAACGTCAAGGGTATGTTCTGCCAAGGCAACAGCCAAGGTCTCTCGGGTGAGTTTGGCGAGTTGCGCTCTTATCTGTTGGCAAAATTGATGATGTATCCTTACATGACGGAAGAGGAATATTCCAAGCACATGAATGAGTTCCTTGAGGCATATTACGGTGCCGGTTGGCAAAATATTCGAAAATACATCGATACGCTTTGCGAAATGGCGCTTACGGGTGAAGGACACACCATTTACCATCAACAGTTCACATCCATCGATAGAAGCAAATATCAACAGATTGAGCCCGAAATTTTTGCGTGGTGGCAAGCCGCTATGGACGAGGCGGGAGACCGCAGAGAATACGTAGAGCGTTCCTTCCTCCACGTTCGTCACGCGCAGCTGATGCACTCTCCTAACGTAGAGCTGGCATTGCAGCTGGTTGAAGATGTCCACAAACTCGGTATTGCTTGGCGAGAAGGATATCGCTATGTCGATGTTGAAAAAACCGATTTTTCAAGAGGCCCCGGTGTTTGGGTATACAAATAATCCGAATGATTTGATGATATTTTAAAACTCAAATTCAAAAAAGGAGGAACAAGCATGAAACACCTTTTTGCTCTTTTGTTAGCGAGTGTTCTGTTTTTGTCAACGCTGATTGCCTGTGCTCCCGAAGCAAATCAATCACAATTGACAACCCCTGAAGCAACAACCGTCGAGGAGACCACACCGGAGACAGTAACAACCACTCCCAAAGAGGTTACCGAAACGACCGAGGTAGTTACACCGCCTGAAGAGACCACCCCCGAGGAGTCTACTACGCTTGAAGAAACGACCGCACTTGAGACAGAAGAGGTAAAGCCTCTTGGTAAGGATGCATCTACAATTGTTTCCACACTCAATGCAACAATGACATTTTCCTCTACATTTGGTTGCGAAGAGGCTGTTTTGAAAGATATGTCAGACAAGACCGAGGTTGTCTCTGCGTTTTTGGCAGAGGGCTTTACTCCAATGGCTGTTGATATGGTAGAAGGGGCAAAATTTGAGACGGTTCTTCTTACAAATTTGTTTGAAACGGTAACGATTTATTGGATGCCCAAAGAAAAAGAGCTTCGCATCCTTTGGGAGGCGTACAATGCAGATGCTATTTCTCTTTTGAGTCAAAACAAAACCACCGCTTTTGACAATTTGATTATGGCGCAAATCGGTGTGGAACGCATCGATGAGGATGAAGATCCCGACGTTGGTATGTCCTATGTTTTCAAGCTCAGCAACGGGCGCGCCATTGTGATTGACGGTGGTTGGAACAACGCTCCCAATGCCGAAAATCTTTTTAAAACTCTTGAAAAACTCGATATTTACAAGAACTATGATGGCAAATACGTGATTGAAGCTTGGATTTTCAGCCACGGTCACAGCGACCACAACGGCATTGTTTATGCGTTTGGTGATGCATATGCCGACCGCGTAGATGTCACATATTTTATGTATCAAATTCCCGTCAACAGCCAAATCAGCGCAACGGGCGCGGGTGTTGCGGGCGAGGTGGATTTCCACAAAACGGTCAAGGAAACCTTCCCCAATGCGACCTACATCAATCCCCACGTTGGTTTGAAATACTACATTGGCAATGCAACCATTGAAGTGCTCTTTACGCCTGACGTTTATTGGAGCCCCGAAACACCTCTTTCTTATTACAACAACACAAGCTTGATTTTCAACGTTACGGGTGGCGGAACGGGATTCCTTTGCATGGGAGATGCAGGTGAAATTTCGGCAACCAAAAGTTGGAGCTTATTCAGCCCCATCTCCTACAAGAGCGGCATTTTGCAGCTCACGCACCACGGTATGGCTACCGGCGCCGGAGGTAGCGGCAAGTGGGAAGTCATTGAAAAAATTTATAACGCGGCAGACGTTGTCAATGCAGTTCTCCCGTTGGGTGTTCGCATTGGCGACAGTTTGGATGGCGGAAACGGACGTTGGTCTGTGCTTTTTGCAAATGCAAACGCAAAGTATCACGTCTCCTACATCACCAACAACGACGATGCTCCCACAAGCACAGGCTATGTCAATCAAAAACTCTTCAACCGCTTCATAGCCGATGTCGAAAACGGCACCACACTCGCGGCAGAGTTTGGTTATCCCGGTCTTGTTTCGCTGTTTGGGTACAACGGTATCAACATTTTGAATAACGGCAAGGGGCTCATTTCCTACATTTCCTGCTCGGATAAAACCGAAATGGTGACTGTGTTCTCGTTGGCGTATGCCGACATAACCGTTGTGGAAAACGACGTCCTTGACGATTGGTTCTCCTATGAGAGCGACTATCAAGAGTGGTTCTATTGAATAACACGTTAGAAAGCGAGGTACAAATTGTGCCTCGCTTCTTTGTATAAAGTATATAAAGATTATATTTTTTTAATAAAGGAATTGACAATCTTTTCACACGGTGTTATAATAAGGCATACCCCGACAAAAAAGGGGGAAGTTTTCGGAAAGGAAAGAATCAAAATGAAAAGAATTCTTGCACTGTTTCTGACGATCGTAATGCTTTTTGCAATCGTTTCTTGCAATCTGTCTCAAGGTACAGAGCCTCAAGAAACCACGCCTCAAAGCACCACACCCGAAGTGACCACTCCCGCGGTTACAACTCCCGAGTCGACCACTCCCGAGGGCACAACGCCCGAGGAGACCACTCCTGAGGAAACGACCCCCGAGGAGATCATTCCCGACTTTAACAATCCTGCAGAGCCTACTGCAAAGATGGCATCCGCAATTGTTGACGATCTCACCCCTGCACAAAAGTTTGAAGCAACCTTTGATTGCTACGAGGCTATTTTTGTAGGCGTAGAGGAAATTTATGATATTCTCAAGGCTTTCTGGCAAGAGGGCTATACTCGTCTTGACGTTGACACCGTAGACGGCGCCAAGTTCGATATTTACCTTTTGACCAAGGGCGAAGAGCTCGTTACTATTTATTGGATATCCCAATCCAACGAGGTCCGCATCACATGGGAAAAGGCAGATGCCGCAGCTCTTGCTACTCTGCAAAAGAATGCATCTACCGGCACCGGCTTTGTGACCATGGCACAGGTTGGTGTTGAAAGAGGAGAGGCTCCCGACAACCCGATGATCGGTATGTGCTACATCTTCAAGCTTGAAAGCGGCAATGCAATCATCATTGATGGCGGTTACTACTATGACGAGTGCGCCACAAACCTTTACAACTCTCTTGTAAAAATGGAGATTGCGCAAAACGCAAGCGAGCAATACATCATCGAGGCTTGGATCTTTACCCATGCTCACGGTGACCACAACGGCATTTTGAACAACTTTGCTCCTCTTTATGCCGATAAGGTTGAAGTTAAGAACTTCCTCTATCAATTCCCCATCAATGCAGATGTTTCTGCTGTTGGTGCGGGCAAAGAGGGTGAGGTAGCATTCCATCAAATGTGCCAAGAAGCTTTCCCGAATGCAACCTATATCAATCCCCACGCGGGCTTGAATTACTATTTCGGCAACGTAACCATTAGCATGCTTTATACCCCCGACACGCTCTGGAGCCAGGATGTTCCCGTTGATTATTACAACGATAACAGCTTGATTATGAACATCAAGGGTGGCGACACAAGCATTCTTTCCATGGGTGACGCAGGCGAAAAGGCAGCAACCAGAAGCTGGAATCTCTTTGAAGCACGCGCTTACAAGAGCGGCATTCTGCAAATCGCCCACCACGGTATGACCACGGGCTTGAACGGCAGCCACACATGGGAATACATCGGCTATATTTATGAGGCAACCGAAGCAAAAACAGTCGTTCTCCCCTTGGGCGCACGTATTGGCGATGATTTGGATAAGAACAACGGCCGTTGGGCAATTCTTTTTGACTACCCCTACAACAAGGGCGGTAATATGCGCTACATCGTTGCACTCGGTGATGCTCCCACGGCAAACGGATACTTCTACCAAGGTTTGTTCAGCAGATTTGTACACGACGTAGAAAACGGAACTAACCTTGTACAACAGCTCGGATATAGCGCAAAGTCCCTGCATGGCTACAACGGTATCAACATGATCGACAACGGTCACGGCATGATCACCTACATTTCCTGCTCCGATAAGACTGAAATGGTAACCGTATTCCTGTTTGCATACGGAGAGGTTAGCGTTCAAGAGAACAAGGTTCTCGACGATTGGCTCTACATTCCCGAAGTGGATGCAGAGGATGTTATCGAAAGCATCAATCCCGATGCATCTGTTATCGCA
>JAFYRH010000146.1 GCA_017559555.1 Clostridia bacterium | reverse complement strand
TCTTCATCGAGAATCAAACCGCTTCTCTTAATTTCGGTAACACCTTTTTCAGTGGAAGCAAAGAGGTATTGTGCACCTGCGGGTGTGGCGTTCGGCATAGCTCCCGAGAGTGCAAACAGATAGAGAATAAGCTGAATGTCCATTCCCGAGCGAACTTCATCAAGCGAGAAGGTATGTTTTCCGCTCTTGTAGTCCACTACGCGGAAGTAGAGCTTTTCATCATTTTCATAGATGTCTACGCGGTCGATTTTACCGTTGAGCAAAACCAAGCTTCCATCCTCAAGAGTGAGGCGTACGGGGGGCAAACTGCCTTCCTCGCGCATCCCAATGCCTTTTTCAAAGTAGGTGGGCACGAAAAGACCCGTGCGAATCTCACCCAAAATTTCGTGTAACATCTTGAGGGAAAGACGGCGCAAACGAGCGTAGAGATGTAGCAAACGGTTGTCCATACTCTCCGCAGGGAAAGGACATACCTCGCTTATATAGTCCTTGATAATGTTGTCGGCAAGAGGCTCTACGTCCTCGGGAGAGGGGAGGGAAAGCTTGCCGTCATTTGTCAGCGATGCGCGCAGAAAATGTTCAAATACATAGTGCAAAAACGTTCCGTCGTCGGCATAGCTGGGCTGAGAGTCCTTTTTCTCTCTCAATTTCAAAGAATATGTACTGTAATAACGGTAGGGGCAAAGCACAAAGGCTTGAATTTTCGATTGTGAGAGTCGCAAGGATACGCGTTCCTCGGTAGCCGAAGCCCAAAGAGGTTTTCTCAATTCTTCATGGGTGGGGAGTGCACGTGCGCGACGAATTTCTGCAAAGTCAATGATTTCAGGCTTTTTATCAAGCAAGAATGCTACGCGATTGAAAGCTAGGGAGGGCGTTCTTGCCGATCCATCGGTTTGCTTTGCGTGTGTAAAAAGGGAAAGGAATTCACTCGGCTTGCTCATTGCGCGATAAACGTAGAACAATTCCTCAGAGGAGCGCAAACGCTCGCGAGATTGCAAAACGATGCCGTATTCCTCAAGCGCCTCTTTGTCGGCTTCGGTCAAAATTCCGTCGCTATCAACGGAACGAGGGAATTCGCCTTCGCAAAGTCCCAAAAGGATGGATGCGCGAATGTTTTCAACACGCAAAGTGTCAGCAGAACCAATCACAACAGAATCTTGCGTGTTGGGAATAGAGCCGAGATCGGCATTGCTGAATACCAATGTCAAAGCCGAAATAAATTCTTCAATCGAAAGCTCGCAATCGGGGAGCAGTTGGCAAAGTGTGGTAAGAGTATCAAGGAGCGTGGAATATAAGCGCAAGCTTTCACCGGCTTCTCTCACTTGACCGAGAGACAATTCTTCTTTGGCACGGGATGCAAGCATTGAAGGTAATTCAATAGCCGAAAGATACTCGTAAAGCGCGCGGCAACGATCCTCTAAACGACGGGATGCACGCAGGGATGCAGAAAGAGCCACGAGCGGTGCCATCAGTTGGCGGCGCACACGGTTTGCGGCATCTAAAATTTCTTCAGCACGGGGGGAGCGTTCGGTGGTAAGACCGTCGGGGTTCATGCTCCAAACGTCGTCCAAAAAGCGACGACCGCCAATATGCCATGTTTCAACGTATTCCTCAAACATTGCCGCATCGCGCAATTCTGTTCCGCAAAGACCTGTTTTGAGCAGAGTAATGATATCACTTTGGCGCCAGTTGCGGCTAACCGCGCGGAGAGCCGAAAGAATGAGTCGAAAGATCGGTTTTGAGGAAAGATCGGTTCTTTCGGAGAAGAAATAAGGAATTCCGTGGCGCTCGAGTGCGGCATCCAAAATGCCGCGATAGGAATCCAGATCGCGTACGACAACGGCAATTTCACCGTATCTCTTGCCATCGGCTACCAATTCGCAAATTTGCAGGGCAGCGGCTTCTGCTTCGTCATAAATATTCGAAGTGATGCTCAAGCGCACAGAGCTGTCATCTGCAAGAGGCGTTTTTGCTGCCGAAAAACGCCACAAATCTCTCTCAAGCGTGCAAAGTGCTTGCGGTTTTTCAACGTTTGTGGCAGAAAGCGTAATATTCTCCACAGTTATATCTGCGCGGTCAGCAAGGTGAGAGAGTTGTTTTGCGGTATCGCTCACCGACAAAAAGTGGGGGAGTTTTGAATTTGCACAATCCGTGCAAAGAGAAACACTTACACGGTTGGCTTGCCCCAAAATTTGCAGCAAAACTGCATATTCGGGCACGGTAAAGCTGGTGAAAGAGTCAACGTAAACGTTGCAATTTTCAAAATAGCGATGTTGTTGTAAAATTGTAGAAAGGCGCAAAAGCTTGTCCGATGGGTCAGAGCCAAAGCATTCCTCGATTTTTGCGTGATAAGCGGCATCGATGAGGGCAAGGTCGGAGAGCTTTTTTTGCAAAGCCGAACCTGCTTCCATTTGTGCGGCGGTATCTTCCAAGGCTTGTGCACTTACACCGCCCGCGCGCATTTCTGCCACGGCAGAAAGCATCAAATTTGTCAGCGTCAAGTCGCCCTCGGCACTTTTGCCGTATTGCTCCAAAAGGGGAGATAGCGTTGCGAGGGTGTGCCACATCAAAAGAGAGG
>JAFYRH010000145.1 GCA_017559555.1 Clostridia bacterium | reverse complement strand
TCAAAAACAGAGGGCAAAATCGTCAATATTTTGAGTTTGCTCGCATTGTGGAAAACACCTACCGAAACCTTGCCGTCAGAGTCAAAGCGTTTTTGCATAGGAGCAACCATCATACCGCCGCCATAGAATCTGCCCTTCATTGTGGGAGCGATCCATACTCTTTTGTATTCTTGGGCAACACCGTCTACAGTGACCTTTGCATTTGCAGACTGAAAATGGAACAAAATGCCCTTGATGGCAATGCCGGTATAGTTGACGGGTTTGTTGGAGGTTGCTCTTAACTTATCGCCAACCTCACAGCAATAACCGTCAAGACCGTAACCAATGCCGTTGATAAAATAAGAGGTTTGCCCGTTAATAATAACGGTAGGCAGGTCGTCAATATATTGATGTAGTGAGATCAGATCCGCGTTATCGTTTCCTACAACGTCATTTTTGAAATCGTTTCCGCTTCCGGATGCAAAGTAGAAAAGATTTTTGGGAAGCGTGAGCCCTTTATTGGCGTTAATAAAACGGTTGAGTGTTCCGTCACCGCCGGAAAGGATAACTGTATCGTTTTCGATATCTATATTTTTCCAAAAGTCAGCATAATCTGTGATTGTAAAAACATCAACAAGAGATGCGTTTTCGGGAGCAAGATTTCCTACCAAAAGGCGGGCAGATTCCAAGCCCTTTTTGTTGCCGGAAAGTGTGTTGTAAAGAATATAATGCACAGTATTTCTCCTTATCCTGTTCATTTTGTGGAAATCCCCATCAAACAATGCACCCCTCAAGCATGAATAGCACATTTTTGTTTTTTGGGACAAGCTACCGCGCTGAACATTTTAACAGAAATGCTCAAAAATTGCGCATATAACAAAATTATACTATACTTTATTGAAAAAGTCAACACAAAAAGAGAAATCCGCCGAAAATTCGGCGGATTTCGTTTGATTATCTCTTCTTTGTAGCCACTTCAACCAAAGCTTCAGCAAGGAAAGTATCAACAGACTTAGAGACAGTCTCTCCTGCGCGGTTACGCACGGAAACGGTTCCCTCTTCCACTTCCTTAGCACCAATGATGAGCATGTAAGGTACCTTTTGGAGCTGTGTGTTACGGATCTTGTAGCCGATGGTGTTGGAAGAATCGTCGAGTTCAACACGGAGTCCTGCAGCGGAAAGCTTTTCGTAAACAGACTTTGCATATTCGATGTGTTCATCGCCGATAGGCAGAATACGAATCTGCTCGGGTGCGAGCCACATCGGGAATGCGCCTGCATATTTTTCGATGAGGAGCGCGAGCGTTCTCTCGTAGCAACCCATAGAGGTACGGTGAATGATATAAGGCGTTACAAGTTGGTTGTTGGAGTCAACGTATTCCATACCAAACTTCTTTGCCAAGAGCATATCAATTTGAATGGTGATGAGAGTATCCTCTTTGCCAAATACGTTCTTGATTTGGATATCGAGCTTGGGGCCGTAGAAAGCGGCTTCATCAATACCGATTGCATAATTGATGCCGTTTTCGTCGAGCAATCTTTGCATAATGGATTGTGCTTCGTTCCATTGCTCGGGAGTGCCTTCGTACTTATCGGTGCGTGCAGGATCCCATTGAGAGAAACGGAAGGAGCAATCCTCTTTGAGTCCCATTGTATCAAGCATATACATTGCAAGATCAAGACAACCCTTGAATTCTTCTTCAAGTTGGTCGGGACGAATCACCAAGTGACCTTCGGAAATGGTGAACTGACGAACACGGATAAGGCCATGCATTTCACCGGAATCCTCGTTGCGGAAGAGCGTAGAGGTTTCGCCAAGACGCATAGGCAGGTCGCGGTAAGAACGCTTTTTGTTGAGGAATACTTGGTATTGGAAAGGACAAGTCATGGGACGGAGTGCGAAGCATTCCTTGGTTTCATCATCGGGATCGCCAAGGATGAACATACCGTCACGATAGTGATCCCAG
>JAFYRH010000144.1 GCA_017559555.1 Clostridia bacterium | reverse complement strand
GGTGAGCGATTACCGTACCGCCACGGGAATGGAAGTTTTATTTGGATATTTGCACGTTTCCCATCAAAAGGAACGCATTGACGAACTCTTCCGCGCCGCGTATTTGCAAGCAGAAAAATAAAAACGTTTTTTCATATACGCGACACAAATTGAAGCCTCGCCCTTTGGGAGAGGTGGCATTTGCCGCAGAAGGCAAATGACGGAGAGGGCTTTGGGCAGTACCCCCTCTCAGTCCCTTGCCGCTTGCGGCATTTGACAGCCTCTCCCCGAGGAGAGCCTTTCGTCTCTGCAACATCTCTACCTTTTCTTCATCAAGAAAAATCTATAAAGCACATTATATAGCGATTAACCCCTATATTCAGAAAGGAAAATAAATATTATGAATAACCCGAAAATTAAAATTGTTGTACGTGATTTTGGCGAAATGACCGCTGAACTCTACCCCGATAAAGCCCCCAAAACCGTTGAAAACTTCCTTGGACTTGTGAAGAGCGGATTTTATAGCGGTCTCATCTTCCACCGCGTTATCAGCGGCTTTATGATTCAAGGCGGCGGATACAACGAAAGCTTTGGCGAAACCGATGCTCCTGCTATCAAGGGCGAATTTGCCGCAAACGGCTTCCCGCAAAACGACCTGAAGCACACCCGTGGCGTGCTTTCGATGGCAAGAACCAACAATCCCAATTCCGCATCCTCTCAATTCTTTATTATGCATCAAAACGCCCCCTACCTTGACCGTCAATACGCAGGCTTCGGTGCCGTTATCGAGGGCATTGAGATTGTTGATAAGATTGCCGCAGTTCCCACAGGTCGCATGGGTTGGTTCGACGACGTTCCCCGTGTTCCCGTTATCATCGAAAAAATGGAAGTTATTGAAGAATAATTTTTTACATTCCCATAAATCCAACGCCGCTAAGGCGGCTACACCTCATCCACCGCTAACGCGGTCCCCCGTCTCGCTGCGGCTCGGTCCCGCTCGCGTTCTGACAGTCCATCGGACTGTCATTCATTGCGCTCGCGCCGCTACGCTACCCTCAAGGGGAAGGCTTTGAAGTTGTTGCCCGTAAAAAAGCAAAGTCAACTCGCGAAAGTTGCGAATTCGGTTAGCCTTCCCCTTGAGGGGAAGGTGGCAGCCGCTCGTCGGCTGACGGATGAGGTGTAGGATGCATAGCATCCGTCATTTTCCATCCGTTTTATAACACCAAAAAGTATAAGCAAAAGCTTGAATAACCGAAAGGCTCCCCTGTGCAAGGGGAGCTGGCAGCCGCAAGGCTGACTGAAGGGTTGGCTCAATCTAATTCGAAAGGATAGCCACAACCCTTCCGCCCATGTCGCTCTGCGACATAAGGCACCTCCCCTTGCACAGGGGAGGCTTTCATAGGTTGTAACTACTATGTCTCGCCATAAAAATTTCTAATATCCCGAAAGAAAGGAATTTGTTAGAATGAACATCAAACTGTTAAATTTGTTAAATAAAAATGCACGTGCTTCGACGGCAGACCTTGCAACCATGCTCGGCATGAGCGAGGAAGAAGTTACCCTTCAAATTGCCGAAATGGAAAAAGAAGGTCTCATTCGCGGCTATAAAGCCGTTATCGATTGGGATCAGCTTGACAATACATATGTTTCTGCCATCATCGAGCTCAAGGTTACCCCCAAGGCAGGCTTTGGCTTTGAGGACGTTGCCGCAAAGGTTATGAAATACCCCGAGGTAGAATCCGTTTATTTGATGTCGGGCGTGTATGACCTCAACGTGGTTGTTAAGGGCAAATCGTTGCAAGACGTTGCCAACTTTGTTGCCAAAGAGCTCTCGGCTATGGATTCGGTGACCTCTACCGCAACTCACTTTGTAATGCGTCGCTACAAGGAGCTGGATGTGGAATTGCTCGGTAGCGGCAAGGATGAGAGAGGAAGCTTTTGGCTGTGATGGATTATCAAAAACTACTCTCCCCCACCGTCGTTGGCATTAAGCCCTCGGGCATTCGTAAATTCTTCGACATTGCCAGCACCATGGATGGCGTTATCTCCTTGGGCGTTGGCGAACCGGATTTTCCCACCCCGTGGGAGATTCGCAAGGCAGGTATTCGCTCCTTGGAGAGCGGAAAGACCCGATACACCTCAAACCGCGGTCTTGAAGCACTTCGCGAGGAGATTGGCAACTACGTCGAACGAAAATACAATGTCTCTTACGACGCAAAGAGTGAAATTCTCGTAACCGTTGGCGGCTCCGAGGCGATTGACGCCTGCATCCGCGCAATTGCTTCCCCCGGCGATGAAATTATCATTCCCCAACCCAGTTACGTTTGCTACGAGCCCATTACCGCTCTTTGCGGTTGCAAGCCCGTGATTATTGAAACCAAGGCAGAAAACTCCTTCCGCATCACACCCGAGGAGCTCCAAGCTGCCATTACCCCTCGCACAAAAGCCCTTATTCTGCCCTATCCCTGCAACCCCACGGGTGCGATTATGGAAAAGGCAAACCTTGAGGCGATTGCTTCTGTTCTGCGCGACACGAACATTCTCGTCATCTCGGATGAGATCTACGCAGAATTGACCTTTGGAGAAAATCCCCACACGTCGATCGCTTCGATTGAGGGAATGCAAGAGAGAACTGTTCTCATCAACGGTTTTTCCAAGACCTTCTCTATGACCGGTTGGCGTCTCGGCTACGCCTGCGGACCCAAGCCGATTATGGAACAAATTACAAAAATTCACCAATTCGCTATTATGTGCGCGCCCACAACGTCGCAATATGCCGCCATCGAAGCTCTCCGCAACGGTGACGATGCCGTTGCCGCTATGCGCGAGGAATACGACATGCGCCGCCGTTTGATTGTAAACGGATTCAACAAGCTCGGTCTTTCCTGCCGTGAGCCCAAGGGAGCGTTTTACGCTTTCCCCTGCATTCGTTCCACGGGAATGACTTCCGAGGAGTTTTGCGAAAAGCTTTTGTACTCCGAAAAGGTCGCAGTTGTTCCCGGCACCGCTTTTGGCGAGAGTGGCGAGGGATTTGTTCGTGCTTCTTACTGTTACTCCACCGAGCACATTTTAGAAGCCCTCCGCCGTATTGAAAGATTTTTGAACAATTTATAAAAAGACATATAACCATTCAAAAAGGGAATCGCTCACAAAGAAGCGGTTCCCCTTTTGTGTTGTTTCGGTTGGCGTGAAGTGCACGGAATTTCGTTTGTTTTCGCGGACCGTCGAGGACATCGTCCCCTACAATAAAGTTTATAATACTCCGTAGGGGCGATTCACGAATCGCCCGCCTTTACATACGATAACCGTTCGTTTTCGGAATGTCGAGGGAGCCCCTCGCTTTTGTCTAACGCATATAGCAAAATAAACGTTCTGTATGTCATTCTGAGCGAAGAAAAACGCAGGCGGTTTTCTTCGCTCAGAATGACAAGCTGATTGTTTGCTTTGTGGTGTGCGTTC
>JAFYRH010000143.1 GCA_017559555.1 Clostridia bacterium | reverse complement strand
GGAGTTCCCTGTTCCATGATAACACCCTGGTCGATGAAGAATACTCTGTCAGCAACTTCTTTTGCAAAGCCCATTTCGTGTGTAACGATAACCATTGTCATACCCTCGTTTGCGAGTTCTTTAATTAAGTCAAGAACTTCGCCAACCATTTCGGGGTCGAGAGCCGAGGTGGGCTCGTCAAAGAGCATTACCTGCGGATTCATTGCAAGCGCACGAACAATGGCAATACGTTGCTTTTGTCCGCCCGAAAGGGTAGAGGGGTATACGTTTGCTTTTTCTTCAAGTCCGATGCGGCGCAAAAGGGACATTGCGTTTTCGGTTGCTTCTTCCTTGGTTTGCAGTTTGAGTTCAACGGGTGCCAAAATAAGATTTTGAAGCACCGTCATATTGTTAAATAGGTTGAAATGTTGGAAAACCATGCCCATTTTTTGACGGGCGAGGTTGATGTTGATGCCGTTCTTTTTGCTGTATTCCTTTTTGGCTTGGGTAAATTCGCGACCCTCCACCTTTTTTAAAGAATGCTCCGCACAAATTTTTTGAAGAGCTTCTTCTTCGCCGATGCCCTTTTGGAGCATTGCTTTGTAGGTGTGAGAGGCTTGAATAATGTCCTTGTGTAAATAGGGGTCGGTTTCTGTCAAAAGATCGTCTCCTAACCAAACCTCACCCATGGAGGGTTCCTCCAAAAGATTCATGCAGCGCAAAAGCGTGCTTTTTCCGCTACCGGAGGGACCGATGATGGCTACTTTTTCGCCGTCCCTGATATCACAGGAGACACCCTTGAGAACACTCAGGTCTCCAAAGTTTTTATAAATATTCTTAACGCTTATCACTTGCTCTTAACCTCTTTTCAATGATTTTGATAGCAAATGTCAGCAAATGAACAATTGCCAAATAGAACATTGCCACAACCGTCATGGGAACAATATAACTTGCCATATTGTTACCGCTGCCAATGATTTTTGCCGCCATTGTAAGGTCATACATGCCAATCATGCTGACGATGGAGGTCTCCTTAATCAAGGCGATGAGCTCGTTACCGATTGCGGGAATAACGTTTTTGATAGCTTGGGGGATGACGATTTTAAGCATTGTGATCTTGCCGGGCAGACCAAGTGCGCGACCTGCCTCGGTTTGTCCGATGTCAACCGAAAGGATACCCGCGCGGATGTTTTCGGCAACGTAAGCTCCCGAGTTGATACCAAAAGCGAGGGTTGCCGTAACGATAATGGGGAAGCCGCGAATGGCAAAAATAACGTACGCCATAATAAAAAGCTGGAGTGCCATAGGCGTGCCGCGAATGACGGTAATATATAAATTACAGAGGAATTTTGGAACGAGCGTCCACGCGTTTTTCTTGGAGATGGTAACAATTGCAACCACTGTACCCAATACAAGACCAAGCAACGCCGCCAAAACGGAAATAATGAGAGTTGTTTTCAATCCCTCAAAAATACTGTCCATGTATTTTTGTGTGTTGAAAAGCTCGATAACTTTTGTAATGAAATCCATATTTATTCCTTATCTTATAAAATCTTATACACAGCGAAAAAGAACAATGCCGTGGCAAAGTTCTTTTTCGCAACAATTCATTATTTATTTTACAGGGAATCGGGAAACCTGGTTTTAGGAGTCTTAGAAGCCCATGTGAGCCATAACCATCTTTTCAATTTGGCTCTTGCCGCTTTCGTCCTTCTTCATCAGCTCGGTGAGAACTTCGTTGATTGCCTTGAGCAGCTTATCATTGCCCTTGGTTACGCAAATTGCGTATTGCTCTTCAACGGGAGCATCTTCGGCATCGGTTTCACCGGAGTAGTAAAGGGGCAGGCACTTGAGAGTGGAGCTGTTCTTGGTGATGTATTGAGCGGGCAGCTCGTCAACGATAACAGCGTCAATTTGGTTTGCGCCAATCGCATCAGCTGCGAGTTGTGCGTTGTCAAAGTTTACAAGAGTGGTGTTGGTGTTGTAAAGAACGCCATCGTAACCGTAGTCGTTATCAGCGGTTGCGTTGATTTCACCGTCGGTGTAAATCCAACCGGTTGTGTCGGTTTGGGTACCGATCTTTTTGCCTGCGAGTGCTTCCCAAACAATGTATTCCTTACCGTCAACGGTCTTTGTTGCGATGCTTTCATCAGCAGTTGCGAAGATAACATATTGAACGGAAGTGTAGTAGGGGATAGAGAAGTCTACTTTTTCTTTTCTTTCGTCGGTAACAGTGATGCCTGCTGCGCCTGCGTCACAAACTTCACCGGCTTTTACGTTATCGATAATAGCAGAGAACTCAACGTTTACAAACTCAACCTTTTTGCCCATCTTTTCGCCAACAAGGTTCATGATCTCAACGTCAACACCCTTGATCGTGGTGCCGTCGTAATATTCGAAGGGAGCAAAGAATGCGTTGGTGTGAACGATGATGGTGTCGTCAGCCACGCAGGAAGCGAAAGATGCGATGCAAGAGAGCATCATAACGAGTGCCAGAGCAATAGATAAAATTTTCTTCATGATAATTTCCTCCATGTAAAAAATGTTTTTTAGCGATTTGCTATCGTGACTATATGATACTGCATAATTATGCATTTGTCAAGTGCTTTTGAAAAACTTTTTATTTTTCATAATTTTTGTACAAAACAAGGCAAACGCGATGCTTGGATTTGTTTAAAATGACGGCAAAAACGGCTATTTTATAGATTTTCAAAAATCGAACAATGAATAATTATACATTTTATGCATAAAAACAAGCCAACTTATGCAAGAAACACAGACAAAAGCACACAGTTTTTTGATTTTTTCATCGAGTATATCATCCGCTCGTAGGCGTGGCGGGTGTTTCTTGGAGCAGAGCGCCCTTATATATAAATAGTAATGATGAAAAAATGCCG
>JAFYRH010000142.1 GCA_017559555.1 Clostridia bacterium | reverse complement strand
TTCGTGACGAGGATCTTGACATCACCGCTCACCGTTCGTCCGGTGCGGGTGGTCAGCACATCAACAAAACCGACTCGGCAATTCGTATCGTTCACAAGCCCACAGGCATTGTTGTTGGTTGTCAAACAGAGCGTTCGCAGCTCCAAAACAAGGAAACTGCTATGCGTATGCTCAAATCCAAGCTTATGGAAATCAAAATTCAAGAGCGTCTTGACACCATTGAAGATATTCAAGGCAACAAAACCAACATCGAATGGGGTGCACAAATTCGTTCCTACGTCTTTATGCCATACACGCTTGTAACCGACAAGCGTACGGGATATGAGACCGGTAATATTCAAGCCGTTATGGACGGTGATCTTGACGGATTCATTAACGCATACCTCAAACAAACCGCAGGAAAGTAAAAGGAGAAGACTTATGAACAAGCTTATTTTTTCTTTCGCAGGCGCTGTTACCGTACTCGCCTCCGCCATTGCTTTGGTCGACTACAAAAACCGCATGGATGTCAGAGAGTTTGTAGAGCCCCCCGTGGACGAGCTTCTGTTTGTGTTTGCGGCCGCCACTTCCGGTGTGATTGCAGCAACGGTTGCCGATCAGCTTGACGAAAAGAAGCACCCCCGTCGCGGACCCACACTCAAGGATATTGACAGAAAGTTTGAACAGCTTTGCTGCCCCAACAAGAAAGTTAAGCACTAAGATTCGAGTATTTTAAAGAAGATAAAGGGCATCTATGCGATAGATGCCTTTTTTCTTTGCTAAAAACTTGACTTTTGAAATCTTTTATGATATAATAAGATGTTAAACTATGCAAAAGTGAGCGTTTTTTTAGAAAGGAGAGATAAACATGGTAAAAATTCTTGCCGTTTTGCCACGCAGCATTGCCGAAAAAGCAGGCATTCGCGGCGGTGACGTGCTTGTTTCTATCAACCAAAATGAAATACGTGACGTTCTCGATTACCGTTTTTATCTCACCGATACAAACGTTTCCGTAACGCTTTTGCGCGGCGACAAAGCCTTTACCGTGCACATCAACAAGGGCGAATACGACGACATAGGTCTTTCTTTCGAGACCCCTTTGATGGACAAAAAACACTCCTGCACAAACAAGTGCGTATTCTGCTTTATTGACCAACTTCCCCCTGGCATGCGTGAGTCGCTCTACTTTAAGGATGACGACGACCGACTTTCCTTTTTGCACGGCAATTACGTTACCCTGACCAATCTCAAAGACGAGGACATCGACCGCATTATCAAGATGCATATTTCCCCCGTCAACGTATCTGTTCACACAACCAACCCCGAGTTACGTGTGAAAATGATGAAAAATAAACATGCAGGAGAGGTGCTTTCCTACCTTGACCGCATGGCAGATGCAGGCATTGCCCTGTGCACGCAGATCGTGCTTTGCAAGGGACTAAACGATGGTCCCGAGCTCGACCGCACGCTGCACGATTTGATCAAATATCACCCCTCTTTGCGCTCCTGCGCCATTGTTCCCGTAGGGCTTACAAAATACCGTGAAAAGTTGTATCCTTTGGAAGCGTTTTCTCCCGAAGAATGCGAGGCGGTTATCAAACAAGTCAATGCTTATGGAGATTGGTGCCTCAAAGAGTACGGAACACGTATTTTTTACTGCTCGGATGAATTCTATATTCGCGCAGGACTTCCCCTCCCCTCCGAGGAATTTTACGAGGATTACTCCCAAATTGAGAACGGCGTTGGTATGCTGACCTCGATGAGGACGGAATTTGATATGGAGCTTGATTATCTTGACGAGCTTCTTGCCATTTTCCGCGCACCGCGCACGGTATCGGTGATTACGGGTATGGCGGCATATACGCATATTTCTTCGCTTGCCAATGAGCTCGCAGGACGAGTAGACGGATTGACGGTGAACGTTTACCCCATTGTCAACAACTTCTTTGGTGAGCGCGTAACCGTTGCAGGCCTCATTACGGGCGGTGACGTTGTAGAACAACTTTGCGGCAAAGAACTCGGAGATGAGCTTCTCTTCCCCTCTGTTATGCTCCGTGCCGACGGCGACGTCTTTTTGGATGATATGACACCTGATGTACTCTCAAAGCATCTTGGTGTACCCGTTCGCGCAACCGAAAGCGACGGTGCAAAATTCCTATCTGCTCTTCTTGGTATTGGCGAATGACAAAAAGAGAAAGCGGACAAACTGTTTTTAGTGGAAAGGACATATAGATTTATGGCAAAACCGATTATTGCAATTGTCGGACGTCCCAACGTAGGCAAAAGCACTTTGTTTAATAAACTCATTGGTGAGCGCCGCTCGATTGTAGAGGACGTTCCCGGTGTTACACGCGACCGCATTTACGGCGAGACCGAATGGCGCGGTAAGCGTATGATTCTGATTGACACGGGCGGAATTGAGCCCAAAACCGACAACCTCATCCTGAAGCAAATGCGTCAGCAGGCGCAAATGGCGATTGACACCGCCGACGTTATCATCTTTATGTGTGACGTTCGCACGGGTCTTACCGCCAACGACCGCGACATTGCCGTAATGCTCAAAAAGAGTGGCAAGCCGATTATTCCTTGCATCAACAAGTGTGATAGCATCGGTCAGCCCCCTATGGAGTTCTACGAGTTCTACGAGCTCGGCTTTGATGAGGATCCCATCAGCGTTTCTTCCATTCACGGAAGCGGCTCCGGTGACCTTCTTGATGCTTGCCTGCGCTACCTTGACGATTGGCAGGATACAATGGAAGAGGACGACAGCATTAAGGTAGCCGTTATCGGCAAGCCGAATGCGGGTAAATCTTCTATCATCAACCGCCTCATTGGCGAGGAGCGTCTCATCGTCTCCAACATCGCAGGTACAACCCGTGATGCGGTTGACACACAACTCGAAAACGAATACGGCAAGTTCACCTTTATTGATACGGCAGGTATTCGTCGCCAATCCAAGATTGACGACAAGATCGAACACTTCAGCGTTTTGCGCGCACACATGGCGGTAGAACGCGCACAAGTATGCCTTTTGATGATTGATGCATCGACAGGTATTACCGATCAAGACACCAAGATTGCAGGTATTGCACACGAGGCAGGTAAAGCGGTCATTATTGTTGTTAACAAGTGGGATTTGATTGAAAAGGACAACAATACCGTTAACGAGTTCAACAACAGAATTCGCACCGAGCTTGCGTATATGCCCTATGCGCCCATCCTCTATATTTCGGCAAAGACCGGTCAAAGAGTTACCAATTTGTTTGAGCGCATCGTTTACGTTTACGGTCAATTGGTAATGCGTGTAACCACCGGTATGCTCAATGACGTTTTGGGCGATGCTATGATTCGCGTTCAACCTCCGTCTGACAAGGGTCGCAGACTCAAGATTTACTACATGACGCAAATTGCAACCGCTCCTCCCACGTTTGTTATCTTTTGCAACAACGTCGAGCTTTTCCACTTCTCTTATCAGCGCTACATTGAAAACTGCTTGCGCGAGACTTTCGGCTTTATGGGCACCCCCATCAAGCTCATTATCCGCATGAAAGGCGACGAGGCAGATAAATAAGAGCTTTTGACACCATCTTTAGAAAAACACCTGTACACAAGGCGAATCTACTACAAGCCTCCCTCCGAGAGGGAGGTGGCATTTTCGCAAGAAAATGACGGAAGGAGCCTGCGTGTACAAACGAAAAGCATTCTTTTTGTGGCAAGTGCTATCCTCAAATGCCGCGGGCTCCTCCCTGTGCCGCGACTTTGCGCGGCACTTCCCTCCTCCCGGAGGAGGGCTAAAAGTATGCCGTGATTCAATCATTCTTTGAGGTAACTTTATGTTTGTAGATAACGTTAAAATTTATATCAAAGCCGGTGACGGCGGCAACGGCGCCGTCTCTTTCCGTCGCGAAAAATACGTAGCCGCAGGCGGTCCCGACGGTGGTGACGGCGGTCACGGCGGAAACGTCGTATTTCGTGTAGACGAGGGCACGAACACCCTTCTCGCATTCCGTTACAAGCACAAGTTTGTAGCGGCTCGCGGTGGCGACGGCAAAGGCGGTAAGTTCCACGGTGCTACTGCCGACGACCTTGTTATTCTCGTTCCCCCCGGAACACTGATTCGCGATGCGGAATCGGGCAAGATCATCCACGATATGTCCGAGGATGACGGTGCTGACTTTATTGCTTGCCGCGGCGGTCGCGGCGGTTGGGGCAACCGTCACTTTGCAACTCCTACCCGTCAAGTTCCCATGTTCGCAAAAAACGGTACCGAGGGTCAGGAACGCGAAGTTGTTTTGGACCTGAAAATGATTGCTGACGTAGGACTCATCGGTTACCCCAGCGTTGGTAAATCCTCGATTCTTGCTCGCATTTCTGCGGCAAAACCGAAAATCGCAGATTATCACTTCACTACCCTCTCCCCCAACCTCGGTGTTGTTCGCACAGGCGGTGAGAGCGGATTTGTGGCAGCGGATATTCCCGGTCTTATCGAAGGCGCGGCTGACGGTGCCGGTCTTGGTCACGCATTCTTGCGCCACGTAGACCGCTGCAGATTGCTCCTCCACGTAGTGGATATTTCCTGCTTTGAGGGCAGAGATCCCGTTGACGATGTTAAGCAAATCAATTATGAGTTGGAGCGCTACAGCCCCGAGTTGGCAGAACGTCCGCAAATTATTGTGGCAAACAAGTGCGACTCTCTCGACCCCGAAATCGTTGACGTGCCTGCGTTTGAAGCCTTTATCAAAGAGAACGGTTGGGAGCTTTTCTACATCTCTGCAGTTACAGGTGAGGGCGTAGAAGCCCTGATTCGCCGCGTAGCGGTTCGTCTTGAAGAACTGCCGCCCATTAAGGTTTACGAGAGAGAATACGCCCCTGAGGACGTTGTGGTAAGCGGTGAACGCGAGACCATCATTCGCCGTGAGAACGACACCTTTTATGTTGAGGGCGAGTGGATCAAGAACGTTATGGGTCAAATCAACTTCAGCAATTACGAATCTCTCAATTACTTCCAAAAGGTTTTGCAAAACGGTGGCGTTTTTGAAATGCTGGAAGCAAAGGGCTGTCGCGACGGACACACTGTTTCGATCTACGATTTTGAATTCGATTACGTAAAATAAGGAGAAAAACATGAACATTTGGCACGATATCAACCCCGAGCATATCAAGCCTCATGATTTTACTGCCGTTATTGAAATTCCCAAGGGTAGCAAATGCAAGTACGAGCTCGACAAGTACACGGGACTTTTAAAGCTCGACCGCGTTCTTTACACCTCTACGCACTACCCTGCCAACTACGGGTTCATTCCGCGCACCTATGCCGATGACGGAGACCCACTTGATGTTTTGGTACTTTGTGCCGAATCCATTTACCCCATGACACTGATGCAGGTTTACCCCATTGGTGTGATGCGTATGTTGGACGGCGGAAAAATGGATGACAAAATTATTGCCGTTCCCGTCTCCGATCCGACTTATCTCGGAATTGACTCGATCGACCATCTCCCACCGCATATTTTTGATGAAATTATGCACTTCTTCAGCGTATACAAGCAGCTTGAGAACAAGGAGACCGCGGTCAAGTCACTCTTTGGCAAAGAGAAGGCAGAACAGATCATTCAAGAGGCTATTGATTGCTATAAAAACACATTTGAAAAAGAATAATCTATAAGAAAAAAGCGTCTGCGACGAGGGTCGTGGGCGCTTTTTTGTTATGAAATGCGAAAACAAATAAAAGGCTCCCCTGTGCAGAAGGGTAGGCGGCAAGCGCCCCGCAATTGCAAGCAATTACTGAGTTGTCGAGCGAATGCGAGGCTGAGGGGGTGGTTCTAACTAATAGACCTAGAAAAATAGAGCCAACCCTTCCGTCACTCGCAAGCTCGTGCCATCTCCCCTTGCACAGGGGAGGCTTCTTGTTTCTCTACTACTTCGCACTAAATA
>JAFYRH010000013.1 GCA_017559555.1 Clostridia bacterium | reverse complement strand
CTGATAGCTCCACTCAACGTTTACCTTGCGTGCGCCAAGCGCATAGCACTCTTCAACAACCATGCGAACAAAATCGGGTTGATCGAGGGAAGCCAAAATCATAACGTTTTGACCCTTTTGCACATTGCCACCCATTTTGGCAATCAGCTTTGCATAATTTCTCAAAATAGACTTTTTCATAATATATCCTTTCTTTGCCGCGAGGCGGCGGAAAAATCTTATTTCTTTGTCATTAGTATACCACATTTTTCTCCCCCTGCCAAGTGTATCCATCAAAAAAATCACAAAAAATACGCAAAATCTTATAATTCTTATTGACTTTTGCAAAAAAGTGTGATATGATATATGGTGTAAATTTTCTATTCGGAGGTTTTCTATTATGAAACATATCCAAACCATCGAAACTCGTAACCTTTGCGAAAGCGCAAAGAACGGCGGTTGCGGCGAATGCCAAACCTCTTGCCAATCTGCTTGCAAGACCAGCTGCGGTATCGCTAACCAACAATGCGAGAACACCGAGAAATAAGATTTTCTCACTAAAAACGCCGCCAATTTGGCGGCGTTTTTAATGCCTTTCCCCAAGGCGCATTTTGTTCTTATCAAAGGAGTTTTACATATATGGTACATCAATACAAACTGGGCGGATACAATATTGTTCTCGATTCTTGCTCGGGCGGCGTTCACGTAGTGGACGAGGTAGCCTATGACATCATCGCCCTCTATCAAAACAAGAGCCGTGATGAGATCATTGCCGAAATGAACGAAAAATACGCCTGCCGCGAAGATATCACAAAAGAAGATATTGACGAGTGCTACGACCAAGTCACCTCCCTCAAGGAGAGTGGCAAGCTCTTTGCCCCCGATACCTTTGCAGGTATGGCGGGACACCTCAAAGAAAAAACTTCCGGCGTAATTAAGGCACTCTGCCTGCACGTGGCACACACCTGCAACCTCAATTGCTCCTATTGCTTTGCAAGCCAAGGCAAGTATCACGGTGACAGAGCCGTAATGAGTTTTGAAGTGGGCAAGCAAGCGCTCGATTTTCTTGTTGCCAATTCGGGCACACGTCGCAACCTTGAAGTCGACTTCTTTGGCGGTGAGCCCTTGATGAACTTTGACGTTGTAAAACAACTCGTAGCTTACGCCCGTTCGATTGAGAAAGAAAAAGGCAAAAACTTCCGCTTCACCCTCACCACAAACGGTATGCTTGTTGACGATGACGTCATCGATTTTGCCAACCGTGAGTGCCACAACGTCGTCCTCAGCCTTGACGGTAGAAAAGAAATTCACGACCGCTATCGCGTAGACTACGCAGGTCGCGGTAGCTGGGAGCAAATCGTTCCTAAGTTCCAAAAGTTTGTAAAAGAACGCGGTGGCAAGGGCTACTATATGCGCGGCACTTTTACACACGCCAACCCCGACTTCCTCAAAGACATTCAAACAATGCTCGACCTCGGCTTTAATGAGCTCAGTATGGAGCCCGTTGTTTGTGCGCCCGGTGACCCTTCTGAGCTCACCCAAGAGGATCTCCCCATCGTTCTCGACCAATACGAAAAGCTCGCAGAATTGATGCTCGAGCGCGACCGCGAGGGACGTCCTTTCACTTTCTACCACTACATGATCGACCTGACCGGCGGCCCCTGCATCTATAAGCGCATCTCGGGTTGCGGTTCGGGCACCGAATATATGGCAGTCACCCCTTGGGGCGACCTTTACCCCTGCCACCAATTTGTAGGAGAGGAAGCCTTTAAGCTTGGCGATATTTGGAACGGTGTAACCAACAAAGAAACCCAATGCGATTTTGCAAATTGCAACGTTTATGCGCGCCCCGATTGCCGCGACTGTTGGGCAAAGCTCTATTGCTCGGGCGGCTGTGCCGCAAACGCATATCACTCTACGGGTAGTGTGACCGGTGTTTACAAATATGGTTGCGAGCTCTTCCGTAAGCGTATGGAATGCGCTATTATGGTTGAAATCGCACGCACGCTTGCCAAAAACGAACAATGAAAAAGATAAACACTCCTATTTGCGACTTTGTTCGCAATTATGCCGAGAGCAAAGCCGTGCGCATGCATATGCCGGGACATAAGGGATTGGGCACACTTGGCTTAGAATCGCTTGACATCACCGAAATTTCGGGTGCGGATTCTCTTTACGAAGCCGACGGCATCATTAAGGAAAGCGAGGATAATGCCTCTGCCCTTTTTGGTGCACATACCTTTTATTCCACCGAAGGCTCCTCGCAATGCATCAGAGCTATGCTCCATCTTGCAAAAATGCAGGCGTGGATAGAGAAAAAGCATCCCCTTGTTTGGGCGCTTCGTAACGTGCACAAAACCTTTCTTTCGGCAGTAGCCCTCCTCGATATAGACGTGGAATGGCTATGCGGTAGCAACCACGAAAGTTATCTTTCCTGTTCTCTCTCCCCCTGTGAGTTGGAGCAACACTTAAAAGCAGCAACCCATCTGCCAACAGCACTCTATTTGACGTCGCCCGACTATCTTGGCAACGTTGCCGACATTGCATCCCTCTCTGAGGTTTGCCACCGCTATGGTGTGCTCCTTTTGGTGGACTGCGCGCACGGTGCGTATCTTAAATTTTTAGAGAATTCTCTCTACCCCACCGACTTGGGAGCCGATATGTGTTGCTCCTCGGCACACAAAACCCTGCCCGTCCTCACGGGTGGTGCTTATTTGCACATCTCCAAGAATGCGGATGCAAGTCTTGTGGATGCCGCCAAGAATGCCTTGGCTCTCTTTGGCTCCACAAGTCCGTCATATCTCATTTTGCAATCCTTGGATGCGGCAAATGCTTATCTTGCGGGAGATTGCCGCGAGAACCTCGCTCGCACAATCACACAACTTGACAAACTCAAAAAGAACCTTGCCCATCACGGCTATCAACTTGTGGGCAACGAACCCCTCAAAATCACAATCGCCCCTAAGTCTTTTGGCTATACGGGTGTTGAAATCGCCTCGTATCTGCGCGAGAACGGCATCGAATGTGAATTTGCCGACCAAGATTTTGTCGTTTTGATGCCCCCCACCGACGTGGTAACAGAAGAGCTGGCGCACATCGAAATGGTTGCAACGTCTCTTGAGCAAAAAGAGCCTATTACCGTCGCTCCCCCTGCTCTTGTAAAGTCGAAGCGCGAAATGCGTATCCGCCAAGCTCTCCTTGGTCTCTCAGAAACGGTAGACGTAGAAGATAGCCTTGGCAGAATTCTCGCCTCTCCAAGTGTTTCCTGCCCCCCTGCCGTGCCGATCATTATGTGTGGTGAGCG
>JAFYRH010000141.1 GCA_017559555.1 Clostridia bacterium | reverse complement strand
GGTGACGCATCGGACGAAGATTTTTTGCGCGTTGTCTCCCTTTGTGATTTTGTAATTATGGATTTGAAGCTGATGGACGATGCCGAACACAAAAAATACACGGGTGTTTCCAATACCCAAATTCTTTCCAACGCCAAGCGATTGATGGAGAGTGGCATTCCGCACCTGTTCCGCACACCGCTCATTCCCGGCATTACCGATACAAAAGAAAATCTTTCTCTGATATCCGCATTCATTGGAGAGGAGCGCATCGAGCTTTTGCCATATAATGAGCTCGCTCCTGCCAAATATGCGGCGGTCCACCGCGCCTACACCGACAAAATTGATGTGGCGAACAAGAATGAGATTGATATATCTATTTTCCAAAACGCCGTTTTAAAGAAATAAACAGCAAGAAAAGGCACTCGCCACGCGAGTGCCTTTTGTAATTGTTCATTAGTTAAAGAATTCAACACCAACAAAGAGGAGCTTGCCTTCTTGGGTTTGGATAACGCACCAAGTAGCAAATGCACCGGTTTCTGTTGCTACAATGGTAACCTCTGTACCGACTTCGATTGTGCCAAGCACGGTGCCGGTAGTATCGTTGGTTCCGTAGCAGTTTGCTTTCTTTGTAGCGGTTTTGATTTCGGGCGTTTCAAGAATGGTCAGCTTAGGATATTTGTTTACCAAATCTTGAATGGTAACAACGCGCTCACCGCTTGCATCGGTGGTCAAGTTATCCAAAGCCTTGCCGCCAACAAAGCAACGGATAACGGTTTCCTTGTCGCCCTCCTTCTTAGTGTACTCTGCCATAAACCAAGCGAAGCCATCCACTTCACCGGTTGCAACAACCTTAAGAGACTTAATGCTTTCGGGGGTTGTGCCGGATTGAATAATGGTCAATTCGTTGTCCTTTTCGCCTGCATCAGTATCGGGGAAATCAGGTGTGCTGCGCAGTTTAATGCTTGCTTCCTTCAAAACGTAGTACATCATACCACCTTCAATTTTGTTAAAGCCATGGTATGCAATAAACTCGTCGAGGGTCATATCACCGTTTGTATCGGCAAGATAAGCGGAGCTGATGTAACCGTACTCGTAGGTGCTCGGTACACCTTCCTTATCGGATTCTACCTTTACCACAATGTAGCTCCACGCGGTGCCGTCAACGGTACCTGTTTTAAGAACGGTAACCTTAACACCGTCGGAAAGGCTCATAATGATGGAAGCTTTTGTGTTGGGGGCTTTACGGAAATTAACGGTGCCGCTTACACGTACATATTTTTCAACGCCAACTTCACCGTTTACTTCGGTAAACAGGTTTTCATAGATGCTATCGTCATCGGGGTCAACTACCTTTTGCTCGGAGAGACAATCTTTGGAAACAAAGTATTCAAATTCCTCGCCGTTTTTGATGTACTTAACCTTGTACCAATTATCGTTTTGCGCAAGAACTACAACCTCATCGTTGAGGCTATAAGAACCAACGGCTGCCGCAATGGTGTCGTTTTGAACAGGGTAGGGGCGAACGTTAATGGTTTTGGAGTTGGCATACATAATTTTGGAGCCGCCCTCAACGTTTACAAAGTCGCTACCGGTAATGTTGGTTTCGGTTACGCTTGTTTTGCGAATATAACCTTGTTTGCCGTCGTACTCAACGTAGTACCAAGCGGAGCTTTGCTTTGTGCAGTGCACAGCGGTTGCCTTTGCAATGGTAGCCAAAGCGGTGCTTGTGTCGCTTGCATCTTGGCGAAGCTTTACGTCGTTTACGGTGTAAACGGTTTTATCTACATCCGACCATGTAACCGTGGGGGGAGTGTAGGGATCTTCGGGCTTGGGAGTGGTTTGGCTTGTGCCTTGATTGGGTTCAGTTCCACCGGGATTGTTGTTATTATTTGTCTGCGCACGGCAGGAAGCAAGGGCAGCTGTTGTCATCAAACCTGCCAAAAGCAGGGCTACAATTCTTCTCTTCATCATTTTCGCGTTGTGTCCTTTCTGTTGGTAGTAGTCTTTCTATCGAATGGGAGCTATGCTCCGCTAAATATCCAAGTATAAGTATAACATATAATAATATACTTGTCAATGAATTTTTATTTATTTTTTGCAAAAAATAAAAATAATTTTTGCATTTTTGTATCTTTTTTCGTCCTTTTTCAACCGTTGGTATAACAGAGTCAAATCCGCGCAAAATAATTGCCCCGGAGGTGACGGTTTATGGGCGGTAACGTAATGAAAACAAGGGCTGAAATTTTTGCTTCGGCAAGCGTTGCGGGAGGCAAAGAATTTAACGGTCCACTTGGAAAATTATTCGATTTTTGCGATCCTTGCGATCGCTTTGGTATGAAAACTTGGGAAAAATCCGAGAGCGAAATGCAGCGCTTGGCACTCAACATAGCGCTTGCCAAGGGGGAGATAACCCCCGAAGATGTGGGCGCACTTTTTGCAGGCGATTTGCTTAATCAATGCGTTGGTTCAGCGTATGGTTTGCATGGATTCGGCATTCCTTATATCGGTCTTTACGGTGCTTGCTCTACTTGCGCCGAAAGTCTTTTACTTGCATCTTTAATGGTTAGTCACAAGATGTGCAACCTTGCCGCAGCGGTCACATCCTCGCACTACTGTTCTGCCGAACGGCAATATCGTACTCCTTTGGAGTACGGCGCCCAAAGAGCCCCGACGGCACAATGGACTGTTACGGGTGCAGGGGCATTTCTTGTGCGCGGATTCCACCAAGAGGAATCTACCCTTTCATCCGGGAAGGGGAAGGCGGTTGTGCGAAACTGTTTGATCGGTCGTGTGCAGGATAGCGGTGTGGCAGATGCCGCCAATATGGGGGCGGCAATGGCACCTGCGGCTCTCGATACGCTTTGCCGATTCTTCAAAGAAACCCAAACGACGCCGGAGACCTACGACCTCATTCTAACCGGTGACCTCGGATACGAGGGAAGTGATATTCTTCGGTCGCTGATGAAGGCAGAGGGATATGATATCGATTCTGTCCATAACGATTGCGGACGTATGATTTACGACCGCGAGAGTCAAGACGTTCACGGTGGCGGTTCGGGCTGCGGATGCTCGGCGGTGGTACTCTCTGCCGATATTTTGCCAAAAATCAAGAGGGGAGAGCTCTCGCGCATTCTCTTTTTGGCAACGGGAGCAATGATGAGCCCCGATAGCCTGAAGCAAGGCGAAAAGGTTTTGGCGGTCGCACATCTGCTCGAAATCGAACGCGAATGAAAGGAGAAGTCCTATGGATTTGCTATTGACACACCTGCGAGCCTTTTTGGTGGGAGGCGTTTTTTGCGTGATTGCACAAATTCTCATCGATCGCACAAAGCTTACGCCTGCCCGCATTTTGGTGACCTACGTTGTGGTTGGCGTAGTTCTTGGTGGCATAGGTGTTTATCAACCGTTGGTTGAATTTGCGGGAGCCGGTGCAACTGTTCCCTTGACGGGCTTTGGGTATCTCATTGCCAAGGGCGTCAGAGATGCAGTAGGGGAACAAGGACTTCTCGGCGCCCTTACAGGCGGACTTCGCGCATCAGCCGG
>JAFYRH010000012.1 GCA_017559555.1 Clostridia bacterium | reverse complement strand
GGTAGTGTTGCCTTCTTTGGATTATTCCAATCCCGCCATCGAAAACAGCAAGTCTTTTTCAGTACAAGACCTTTATCATATTTTGTTGGAGCGCGAGCCCACCCAAGGAGAGGCGTTATATTGGCAGGCGCAAGAGCTTTCCTTGACCTACAACGATAGCATTCCCAACAGTAGCATCAACACCTATTATACCAATGAGGTTTTGGATGTTACCGTAGCGCCTTATGTGTATACCGCAACCAACGGTACTGTTGTTACTTGGATTCCCGAAACGATCAAGCTGGAAATGGCTAAAGGGAATTGGGAAGAGTATGTTTTAACCGAGCAAAACGGCGTTTACGCAGCGCAAATCAGCTGCAAGTATTCCGGCGACTTTGAAATGAAGATCTCTTACGGTTGCGAAATTACCGTTCCCGGAAGCATTTTGACAGCACTCCGTGAGGATGCCTATTTGGTAGGTGCAAATGCACTTGCGCAAATGACGGTTTACGAAAACGAAAAGGCTCTCTACGATGCAAAATATGCGCAATACGAAAAAGAGCAGGCTGCTTATGAGGCATACGTTCGCCAAAAAGAAGCATACGAAAAATACGTTGTCGAAAAGGCAGAATATGATCAAAAATGGGCGGTTTACGAGGTATACCTAAATGCGCTTGCCGAATATGAGGCGTTGATCTTTGCGCACGATCAATGGGATCAATATTACGAGAATTTAAGAACGTACGACCAAAGAAAGAAAGCGTTTGATGAATACTCTGCTTATCTTGACGTTCGCAACAAGGCTGTCGATTCGCTTGCAATGTTTGAATCGGTTTTCGTAAGAGAAAGCCGCGGATGGTGCATGTATAGCGACATTATGGGCTCTACGGTTACGCAGGTTCTTGCACGACAGGACGAGCTTATTGCCGCAGGCTGCAATGCAAGTGACATTACCTTGGCAGGTCAAGCGACCGAAAATTTGCGTGTTTTGCTTGAGGGATATAACAATTTGCGTGAGGCAAAAGGTGTATCCGATCACGAGAAATACAAGAACATGTATGCGTATTATCAAGCAAACTATGATGCGCTCAAAGAGAATTTCTGCAATTTGTATAAAACGCTTAAGGGACTTTACGATAACAGTGCCGTTTCGGGCTATATCGCTTTGCAAGAAAGAACAGACCACTACCGCCAATTGGTAGGGCATTTGTTCGTTGTTTCCACGGCGTTCGATACATCTACAGCTCGCAATGTGGATGCTTGGCGTATTGCAAGAAAGACCTTGTTTGATGTTATCGACAAAGACGTACACTATTTTGAGGACGGAAACCAATGGTATCCCTCGGCACCTTATCCCACCACCGAGGTGGCATTTGCCGAAGATCCCGGTCCCGACCCCGAAAGCGGTAAACCCACAGTGGCTTTCCCAACAGAAGAACGTCCTACAGAGGCGCCTGCCGCTGTAGAAAATCCCGGAACGCCCCCCACTGTAGTGACCCATCCCGGCTCTCTCAAGGTGGAGCCCAAACATCCCGGACCCGCACCGAAATCTCCCGCATCCGATTTTAGCGATGCCGTTTATGCGTTGTACCTTGAGGTCAAGGCGGGAACGCTCTCTACCCCCAACGGTACCGTGCCGGAATTCAAAACGGTCAATTTGAGCGTTGAAGTCACACAATCGGTTTCTATTCAAAATATCAAATCGGTTATTTTCTGCGATGCATTCGGTCAACCCTATCGCATCGAACAGAAAAATTATGGCGAAAAGATAAAATGCGCGGCTTTGGAGCGAGAAACAACCGCTGAATTCTCTTATGAATTTTTGGGTTGGCAAGATGCCGATGGCAACCTTTACTCTAGAACCGAGGAAATTGAAGTTACACAAAATATAACCCTCTACCCGAGATACCGCGCAACAAGAAGAATGTACACCGTTACGTTTGTTGTAAACAATGAGGGCGGAGAGGATCAATTCAAGACTGTTACGCGTGAATACGGCACAAAGCTTGACCCCGCTCAGTACGTCAATATCCCCCCCATAAACGAGCTTTATTTGTATTCCTTTACGGGTTGGAAAACCGATAATGGGGAAGTGATTGAGGATATTGTTGTTACGGGCAATGAGACCTATTACGGTACCATTCAACAAATCGACAGAACCTACACCGTAACTTGGGTAATCGATACGGATGAAAGAAAAGAAACCTTTACCACTGAGTGGAGATATGGGGATATGCCCGTGTTCGATGGCGATATTTCTGTTTTGTCGGATATGTACATCTACCGTTTTTCCAAATGGGATAAGACGCTTGCCCCTGTCAAAAAGGATGTTACCTATACCGCGTTGTATCGAAAGATTCCGCTTGCTACTTGCGGAAATACAGTGCTTGACATTGAGCATAACGAAACCGAGGTTAAGGTTTTTGCAATCGGTGTTGAGGTTTCTGTAAAAGAAGCGGCACTGTTGGCTTATGAAACAGGAAAAACACTGACCGTTTGTTGGAATGATCTGCTTTCTGTTTCTTTCTCCGGTGAGGAACTGCAACACTATGTTGATTGCGGAACTCCCAATTTAAAACTGCAGGTGTCGCAAGAGGGCAATCTCGAGGTTTACGAGTTCAAATATTTAAGCTTCGTTACCGATTCCAATCTTCTGCCGCAGGCGGACGTTCAATTTGCTTACAGTGACGAAAACGGCATCAAGACCTTGTTTGAGTTGCAGACTGCCGGTGGTTGGGAACGTTTGGCAAAAGACCAAATGACAGCAAAAGGCAATTTTAAAGCGCGCCGCGTGTATTCCTATGCTATTTCTTGTTTGCCCAACGATTATTGCGACGTTCGTACAATGATCAAGCAAGCAACCGAGGGGCAGTTGGTTTCTATTGCTCTTGAGTGCAGATACGGTTATAGAGTGGTTGGTGCTACCATTGTGACCGCCGCAGGCGAAACGATTACCGTGTCGGGCACATCCTTCCAAATGCCGGCGTCTGTCGCAAATATTACATTGCAGGTCGAACCTATTATATACCGTGTAACGTTTATGTTTGACGGTGAGGTTTGGAGCTATGCCGAATACAAAATTGGCGAAAAGATCGTATTGCCCAATGCTCCCACCAAAGAGGCTGAAGAGGGATACGTCTATACCTTTGTAGGTTGGGGCAACGTTCCTGCAAGCGCTATGGGCGAGCAAGAAGAATTGGTGTTTGAAGCAGAGTTTTCCAAGGTTGCAATTTTGAACGACTACGACACAGGTCACAATAACAACGTGTTGGTTACAGTTGTGTTGCCTTGCGTTGCGGCTGTTGCAGTGTTGGTGGTTGCATTCTTCATTGTGCGACACGTTGTTCGCAAGAAGGGCGGTTGGAGACTTGTAAAGGTTAAAATTGCTTGTTGCATCCGCGTATTCTTTAAGGAACTCAAAGAAAAAATCAAAAAAAGAAAAACCGAAAAGAATACCAAAGAAAAACAAGTAACGCAAAAGAAAAAATAAAAAACAAAACGGGATAGCTGAGGCTATCCCGTTATCTTTTTTTGTGTGAAAGCTTTTGAGGAAGGGGGTGCGGGGGAAGGAAACTTTTCTCGAAAAGTTCCTTCCCCCGCATCTCCTTATCAATATCTTAATACATACCGCCCATGC
>JAFYRH010000140.1 GCA_017559555.1 Clostridia bacterium | reverse complement strand
CCTTACGTTGTACATATCAAGCACAAGGGACTCAAACTCTAAACGTGTCATAATTATATCGCCTTCTTGCTTCAAACGAGATGATAAATCGCCTCTATTTCGCTTGCGTCCCAAAGCACGGGAACGGGATAAAGGGGATTTGCTTCCTTTTCGGCGTGCTTTGCCAAACGAATTGCATCCTCAAAATTGCCGGATGCTACCTGCACAATGCAAGGCTTGCGACCGCCAACGGTCTTGATGGCTTCTTCGGCAAGCACCATACGTTGTTCGGGGTCAATGGCAATACCTTCGCCGGTAGCACCGCACAAATAAAATCCGTCGGCACCCTTTGCCAAAAGATCTGTGAGCAGTTGGTTCAGTACAGGAACGTTTATTTTTTCATTGGCATCAAGAGGGGATACCAAAGCAGGCATAACGCCTTTAAATTTCATCATTTTCAATTCTCCATTTCTGTTGCAAAATTACGGCAGGGTCATCGGGTTCAAGGTGTGCATAAAAAACGGTCAAAAGGCTACCGTCTTTCAGTTCCACTGTGGAGGGATAGCCGAGATCCAAACTAAAATTATTTTCGTAAATATCTTCGCTGGCGCTCCAAGTTTCGCCGTTGTCTCGACTAAACATCACACGAATACCAAAGGGAGCACTTCCCATGGGATCACCGCGAAAACCGTAGGTACATATCAAAAGCCCAGAGGAGTGCTTTAACAGATGTGCCGGAGCACCGCCGGACATAGGCAAAATGCGTTTGGGCTTTGTCCAAGTTTTGCCACCATCCGTCGATTTGGATTGATAGAGCGTGAAGAGTTTGATAGGGTAATACTGCACGCGAATGTGTGCCAAAATCGTTCCGTCCTCAAGTTCAATCGCGTAAGGCTCACACGAAAGTGCTTTGTTACCGTCAACAGTAATGTTTTCAATTTCACCAAGGTATTCCATGGTGCCGTTTTCGGTGTTTACACGGTAAGCTTTTACGGCATCGGTTTCCATTCTGCTGTTCTCACAGCTAAAAGTACGACCGAGCCACATAACGCTACCGTCTTTCAGCTCTATTGGGCCGTGGGGAGAGGTAATAGGGCTCTTGTACAAGGGACCGAATGTGTTGCCACCGTCATAACTGAGTCGAAAAGTTGCACCAAGATCACGTGCTTCTGCTTCGGGAGTGATGCTATCAAGATGTGCCATCTCTTCGGGGAGGGCGTGCTTGCGTTGAAAATTGACGGTGTTGTTAAAGGAGGTCACCATCACACCGTTTTTGCCAAAGGTGGCAATGCCGCAATCGCGGTCATCAAGGCAGGTATCTATCACAAGAGAGGGAGAAGAATAGGTCTGGCCGTCATCCGTACTTGTCATCATAACAGCTTTACCAAACGGACATATATGTCGCAAGCGGTAGCCCGAAGCACCCACTGCAATTCTACCGTCCTGCAATCTCTTGGCGCTGGGCCATGCAAAATAGTTATTTCGCGCCTCAGGCGCACTCATTATGATTTTTTTATCGCCAATGCGCATAATTTTCATACAAAATCTCCTTGACAATACAATGCTGATATGCTACAATAATTATACATCATTTTGCTCGGAATTGCAATAAGCCCACCCGACAAGAATGAAATTTGAATGTCTTATTTGGAAATTAGCATGCACTACGAATTATCTTTTAAAATGATTGAAAAAGACTATAAGGCTTTCCTTCAGGATGGCTTTTACGTCTCTCCCAAAACCGATACTTCTTTACACAAGCACAATTATGCCGAGGTGCACCTGTTAGGGGAAGGCAGAGCGGAATTTCTCATTGATAATCAGTCCATCACCGTTAACGGTCCCGCTATTTTGACCATTCCGGCACCAATGATGCATTGCTGTACTTACCAAGATGAAGCACTTTTGCATACGGCATTTCAAACCGATTGCCAAGCAGAAGAACTTCGTACATATCCCATTGATAACGGCATTGTAAAAGCCTTTTTTGAGGCGATCCAACTTTGCCGCTTGACAGGGAATTACAGTACCGTTGCGTTTTACATCCCGTTGTTTTGTAATTTCTATCATAAGGAGCACCACACGGTAACCGAAATCAAGGATTACAATTTCCTTATCAGCGAGTTTTTCATTCTCAACTACGATAAGGACGTATATCTTTCCGACCTTGCCGATCAGCTTCATATTTCCGAGCGCCATGCCGAAAGACTTGTTTTGCAATATACGGGAAGAAGCTTTCGCGAGGAGCTTGTGGCCGTTCGCATGCGCATTGCCCATCAGTTGATGCAGGCAGAAAACGCATCTCTTGAGCAGATTGCAAAGTACGTTGGCTATCGCTCTTACTCCGGTTTTTGGAAAGCGATGAAGCGTTACGAAAGTGAACACGCCCAAAAGCAAGAAGTTACTGTTTAATTAAAAGAAAGGTACATCTTTGCGATGAAACTTCCCATTAAAAAATGCTATTTTATTCCGCTTTGTGCCGTCGCCCTTGTTCTTCTTGCATTGGCAATCGTTTACTTTGCTATTGTTTTGCCGAAAGAAAGAGAAGAAGAGGAACTCAAAGCAGCGGTGCGCGCATATTATGATGCCAAATTGGAGCAATATGAGCGTGAAAATGTCGAATACGAAGATTTCGAGGTCGACGTAGCTTTTATTGGCGATAGTCTTACAGATGGTTATGATCTTGCACAATATTATCCGCAATACGTTACCGCCAACCGCGGTATCGGCGGTGATACTACCTTTGGTGTAGAAGAACGCTTGCAAGTATCACTCTTTGACCTCAAACCAAAGGTTGTTGTTATGCTTATTGGAGCAAACAATATGGATACGATGCTCCAAAACTATGAATCTATTTTGCAAAGTCTAAAGGAAAATCTTCCCGAGAGCAAAATGGTTCTTCTTTCGCTAACATCCATGGGGGGCGAGCATTGGGGGCGCAAGAATCAACTTGCGGCATATAACAATGTTTCCATTAAATTGCTTGCCCAAAAATACGAGTATGCTTATGTAGATCTTTATAGTGCGCTCTATAATCTTTCTACCGGTGAAATCTATGAGAGCTACACCACCGATGGCGGACATCTGACTCCCTTGGGATATAGCATTGTAACCGCACAAATTACCCCTGTTCTTGAAGAACTTTTAGCCGAACAGGAAAAATAAAACAATCAAAAAATCCAACTTTTTAAGTTGGATTTTTTTGCATTTTTGTATTGCATTAAATAAAGAACTATGTTATAATAATACTATCTATATTCTTTTTTGCAATTCGCAAGGGGAGGGACGTTATGTCAACTGCAATCAACGCGCTTATCAATTTTATCGAAAAGAGCCCCACGGCTTTCCACGCGGTAGCATCCTGTGCCGAAATATTAGAGTCTCAAGGATATTCTCACCTCTTTGAGGGCGATGAATGGAATCTCGAAGCGGGCAAGGGCTACTATATTACACGTAACCAATCGTCTGTCATTGCGTTCCGTATTCCAAAGGGAACTCCGCGCAATTTTATGGTTGCGGCAAGTCACACCGATTCTCCTATGTTTAAGGTAAAGAGTGAATCTCTCTCTTCCGCATTCGAAAAATATGCAAAATTGAACGTTGAGCCTTACGGTGGCACCATCTTTTCCACTTGGCTCGACCGTCCGCTCTCTTTGGCAGGTCGCGTAATTGTCTCCGATGGCGAAAAGATTGAAGCAAAGCTCATCAATTTTGATCGTGATTTGCTCGTCATCCCCAACGTTGCCATTCACTTAAAGAGAGATATCAATTCGGGCTTTGCTTACAAT
>JAFYRH010000139.1 GCA_017559555.1 Clostridia bacterium | reverse complement strand
TTTCCAGTTTTTGATGTTGTACCAGTTGATACCGTCAAAGATGGGAGCAAGCTCTGCAGCATCCTTGGAGGAGTTATTGAGATATACGGGAATTTGACCGATGTTCGCCTTGGCGGAAACGGTCTTGCCACCCTCGATAACCTCACCGGTGAGGAGCTCTGTCCATGTGCCCTCGGGCAGATAAACTTCACGCTCGAAGGTGTCGCCTGCCAAAATGGGAGCTACAAGCAGACCTTCACCAAGAAGGAATTCATCCTCTACGTTGTAAACGTTTGCGTCGTTCATGTAGTTGAGAACGAGGTGACGTACGGGAGGCATACCCGTGTCACACGCGATCTTGGAGTACTTTTGCATGTAAGGAATGAGCTCGGTGTGGAGTCTTGTATAGTTGCGGTAAATTTGTTGTGCATCCTCGGTCATTTCATACGCGTGACGTACGTCTCCGTGTGTTTGCATTTGGGTCATGAAGGTTGTGAACTCAAGACCGCGAACGAAGATGTCGGATTCTTTCTCTTTACCAATCTTGTGGTAATCGGTGCGGAAGTACGCATAGCCGGACATATCGAAGGACATGTAAGGCAGACCGGACAGACCGCAGTTTACGGTTGCGAAGAGTTGGTCGTCAAGCTTTGCGTAGTCGCGCGCTTGGTCACCGGACCACATGTAGGGGTTACGTTGAGAACCGATACCACCGCCGCGTACGAATACCATAAAGCCATCCTTAAGGCCCTTTGGTGCCTTGAGCTCGATCATCTTCTTGTAGAATGCGGAAATGAAGTATACGGGGTATGCGTGGTACTCGGTGCCGGGGGTGAAGAGCTCGGGTCTCTTCCACTTATAGTGTGTCTTGGTGATGCCGATTTGCTTTTCGCCTTCGGGCATAACTTCGCAGAAGTCGATCTTAACACCGTCCATACCCATTTCGATCATCTCGCCCCAAATCTTGCCAAAGTACCAGTCGGTAGCTTCTTCGTTGGTGATGTCGAGATAGTCGCAGGTCTTGATATCGGCAGAACCGCGAACAACGTCAGGGTTGTCACCGGTGCCGAGGATCCACGGGATACCTACGGTGTTCTCGCGAACGGTAACGGTTCCGTCTGCGTTGGTAACTTCAACGTCAGCGTGAACGCGATATTCGTCCTTGAAGCCAATGTTGGAGGTGTAAGTGCCGCCTACGCGAATGTAAACCATTGCGCGCATACCGTGATCGTGCAACCACTCGATGGACTTACGCAGATCTTCTTTATCTGCGCGGCTTACATCGGTATCGTTAAAGCACTGTGCCCACTCGCGTGCTTCCATACTTGCGGCTTCAGGCTTCATATCTGCATTGATGTAGTTGGTCATAATGGTCTTGCAGCTGCTACCGCCGGGGTTGCCCTTGGGACCACTGCTCATAACCTCGCCTGCATCGTTCTTAACGTACTTGCGTACATAAGAACCGTCTTCCTTCTTTGCAAAGTAGATCTTTTCTGCAGCGCGTGCATCAGCATCAAGAGTAGCGAGAGATACGTACTCACCGTTTACTTGAGCATAAAGCTCTTGCCAGTTTTCAACCTCTTCGATGGTTGCCCACTTGTAGTCTTTTTCGAACCAGCGGAAATCGGGGGTGTAGCGGCAGAGGTGCATGCCCTGCATCCAAGGGGTGGGCATATATGCGTGACCTGCCAATTCGGTGTAGCCTTGCAGAACATCTGCCATGTTGCCCGTGGGATAGAAATAGCAGTCGATTTCGCTTTCGCGAACAGAATAGAACCACTCGTTTTCTACTTCCTTGCCGAAGTCAACGTTAGCAGCCTCGTTGCGGTTGAAGAACATACCGCCGCCACGAGTTGTCAAAAAGGTGGGGATAACAACGTAGGTCGTGCCGGAGTTGTTCCAACCGTCGCAGGTACGGAGCTCGAATGCACTGCCTCTCTTGTTGAGCGCGTCAAGACGCTCACCGCCACCGTAGATAGCTTCGCCTGCTTCGAGAGTACCCTTAACGATAGTTCTCTTGCCTACGTAAGCGATGTCGGTCAATTCGGTGATAACCTTACCTTCGGGAGTAACGAATTGCAGAGAGAATTCCTTACCCAAGGACAAAATCGCCTTGGTTCCCTTCTTTTCGGTGAGGGTTACTGTGTTTTTATTAGCAACGATTGTGAGCTTTTGTGCCTTGCCACCCAGCTGCTCGTTCATAAATTGAGCAAGCATTTGGCATGCGCCCATATCGTCAAATTTGCCGTTCTTACTGCTTTGCAATCTCCAACCGTGAATGCCCTCATAGGTCAAACGGAAAGAAATGCCATTTGCGTTTACAAATTTCAACGCCTTTGCGGATGCTACAACATCCTTAACAGCCGCGCCGCGACTAACCTTAATATCGGTTTTGCAGGGTGCCTTGTTCATAATTGCATATTCCTTTTTGCTGTATGAATTTCCTCTCAAGTGAGGATTCGAACGGGGATATATCCGTTGCTCACATTTTACCATATAAAAGTGTTTTTGTCAATCATTTAGCGAGATTTTGTTGCGTTTTCTCAATCTTTTTTCGCACCTGTGTGTAAAAAGCACAAACAAACAACACGGGGGATGTCGAGCTTTGATGCAGAAGACACGATTGGCCTTTCGTCGCCGTACATGCGTACGGCAGAGAGGTCAAACGTGGCTAAAAAGCCACATAAATAATGAAGAAACCCACCGAATGCTCGGTGGGTTTCAACCTTATATAGATTGTTAAAAATCCATTGTGTTTGGGGTTGCCCTTTCGCGTGGCTTTTGTTCTGCGCGAAGTGCGACGCCCCCGTATTAGTTGGCGATACCGGAGTGCTCAATGCCCTGAACAAGGAAGTTCTGGCAGAAAGCGTAAAGAACAACCAGAGGTGCGATAATCATCAAACCATTGGTGTTTCTAATAGCGGTATCGTAAAGCTTTTGTCCCGAAGGCAAAGCGTTCTTCAAGGAAGGAGGAATATCAAGAACGATATCAACCAGCATTTGTTGGTTGTAAAGACCGCTCATATCGATAATCTTACCAACATAGAAGTCGTCAGTCCATTGCCAGCAGAACGCAAACAGGAATACGGTTACCATCATGGGGATGGAAAGAGGCAGAATGATTTGAACGAAGGTGCGGAAAGTGCCGCAGCCATCCATGTATGCCGACTCTTCAAGTTCATCCGGAATTCCACGGAAGAACTGACGGAGCAAGAAGATGTACAAACCGTTCTTAAATGCCAAACCTGTAATGGAAAGCAGAATCAGGGGCAGATAGGTTCCCGAAATGTTGACACCCGTCTGTCTGAATTCCATGCCTACGTCATCGCCAAATTCGTCTACACCGATAATGATTTCATCGGGCAGAATATCAAGATTTGCGAAGAATTCGGCAACGCCTTCGCCGAGTTGCGTAATGTTCCAATCAAAGATTTGAATTCCGCCGCCCTTGAGCAAACGAACGATGCCCAAAATGTCGAAGTTACGGAACTCCAAGAACATTGCGTGCTGCAGGGTTTGGTGAGGAATGATCATGGTGACCATAACCAATACGAAAATGAGATTGCGGCCGCGGAATTTGAACTTTGCAAATCCGTAACCAATCAAGCTACAAATCAGCATTTGGATAACTGCGGTTGAGAAAGAAAGTACAAACGTGTTACCCAGTGCGCTGAAATATCCCAACTCTGTAACGATTGCTTCGTAAATATCAAAGGAGATATGCTTGGGAATCATCAAAACGGTCGGGTCGAGGAAATCCTCGGGAGCCATGATCGAACCTGTAATCTTGCTAAGGAAGGGGAAAAGAACGATGTAGGAAATACCTACCATCAGTACCATGCGAAAAATCGCAATGGCTACCTTTTGCAAGAAATAGAAGGAGAGAAACTTTGCTTTTAATCTTTCAACAAGCGGTGTGCGGTCAAATTCAACGCGAATCTTGTTCTTTGTTTCACGCTTGACCATCGGCTTCTTTTCAGTGTTTTGTGCGTTCATTTTTGTCTCCTCCTTTCTTAATCGTTCTTACGTTGGTAGAATACGAAACCGGACATAATCGCTGCAATCAGTGCAACAACCAAACCTACAATAAGGAAGTAGATCCACGCCATTGCTGTACTGATAGAGGATGCCTTGTTACCGTAGTTCGCACCGGTACCGTCACTGTATACGGATTGTACGTATACCATAACGGGGTTGCTTTCGGTAGTAAAGGAGTCGATGATGGTATAAATACCGTTTACCAAAATCATCGGGCTGATCATTGGCAATGTAATCTTCCAGAAGGTCTCCCACGAGGTTGCGCCGTCTATTTTACAAGACTCGTAAATTGCGGGAGAAATGGATTGCAATGCTGCCAAGAAGATCAACATTTGTACACCGGAACGGTTAACAATATCAAAAATATTGTTTACCATATCGGTAACGGTTTTAACAAGTCCTTCACCAACCTTCATGTTGGCAAACAACAATGCCAGGTCGTCGGCAGATACCAATGCCTCACCGCCCTTACCGGAACCGTCGTCGATACCCTCGCCACTTTCCATGTAGTCGCCCAAAACGTCCATTGCCGAAATAACTTCCATAATACCCGTAGAAAGAACAACGGGAATGAAGAAGATAGAACGGAATACTGCTCTACCAACCATTTTTTGGTTGAGCATGATTGCCATAAAGAGCGAAAAGATCAGAATTGCGGGAATATCCAACGCCAGGCTTCCAAGTCCTGTTAAAAGGACTTGGGAAAACTGAGGGTCAACCTGAAGCGCATCAATATAGTTTTGGAAGCCAACCCACTTCATTTCGTAAGCACCACCGGAAAGGAATCTGGTGTTGGTGAAACTGATGTTAATGGATTGCCAAACCATGGGCAGGTAAATCAATACAAAACCAATTAAGAAAGGAAGTACGAAGAACCAACCCGCACGTGCCTTGCGGCGGTCAAGGGAGGCGATCTTTTTACGACGCTTGGGAGCGCTTAATTTTACTTCATTTGTCATAAATAGTTACCTCCTCTCAATTGTACTCAATAACGACGTAGCCACCACTGGGAATTGTGTACAGTGTGGGTTCATCGCCGTCAACAAGCGGATTTTCGTAAACAACACGAACATCATAGCTGTTGTAGTTGAGAATGATGCTCTTGTAAGCAGTCTTCTCAAATGTATTTGCATCACGGTCACCGTAGGTTACAACAACGATACGGTTGTTGTTGGTGGCACCGGATGTTGCGGACTCATCATCCTCTTCTTCTTCGGAGCTTTCAATTTGTGCAAAGATGTATTCCTCGGAAATGGTGGTA
>JAFYRH010000138.1 GCA_017559555.1 Clostridia bacterium | reverse complement strand
TCTTGGATACAAGAGAACATCCGATCCCAATCAAGCCATTCGCGACCTGAGAACCACGCACGACAACGAAGTGGATAGCTTTGTAAAGAACGGAGTTACCTACTACAAGATTGAGGGCAACTTGAATGCCTACACCCATCTTTTTGCCGACGATATCTTCCTTTACTATACCAAGGATGCCAAGGCAGGAACGCCAATTATCTCTCTTGGAACGAGCCAACACGTAGCAAACTGGACTCACGGAGAAGGCAACAGATACGTTGTAACAACTGTATTGAACCAGCACGACAAGGGATCTGACTTAAACGCCAACTGCGGTTATCAAAGTGATTACATCTATCTGCTGATCACAAGAGACAAACAGGATGCTAAAGGCGTTGCCTCTATGATTGGTAACGGTTCGATTATTCTCATAGTTGCATTTGCACTGCTTTCCGCAGGAGCAATTACTTGGATTTGCATTGCCCAAAAGAAAAAGCGCCGCATAGCGGCGACTGTAAGTGCTGAAGGTACTATGGACGATATTCCGAAAGATTCCGTCGAAAATGACAAAATTGAATAAGAAAGGAGAATGCTATGAAAAATATTTTATCTCAAACAAAAACAGCAATCATTCTTTTGTTCATAACCGTTCTTTTACTCGGTAGCTATGTATATATGATTGCAAGACCGATTTCATACGGTATGAGTTATTATAACAGCGTTGTTTATGAAGGCGTAAAGTTTGAGGGAGAAATCAGATTTAATTCTGACGGAACAGTTCTCAGCAAAAACACCAACTTTGAAGAACCCATTGAGATGTATTACTACTACAAAGACGGTTACGTATTCACCTTGGTGGCAAAAAACGAGGAGGAACGTGCGTCTGAGATTGCCTATATCAATGAGAACTTTGATGAGGCAATTGCCACGCCACTCTACGCATCCAAAACAAGCGCTTTCAAACAGGTTGCCGTAGGATTGGATGAAGAGGTTACGACTTACACCTGCACCGGAGCTGCCATCTTTGCAGTTGTCGGCGGTGTTGTTTGGCTTGCACTGTTCGCCCTTGCCACTTTTTCCTTTGTCCTTTCCAAAAGGGCGAAGAACAAGGCGTAATTATAATTTCAAAACAAAAACTATTTGAAGTTAAAAACGATTATTGATCCCTAAACAGGGGAGATAACTTATGCAAAAAAACTTGCAGAGATGCTGCATGTACAAATCATGTGGCTGAGTCAAATTGATTTTTTGACTTTTAACCTATAAAAAAACAACAAAAACCAAGATCAATCAATTGATTTGACCTTGGTTTTTGTTGTTATGGTTGCACATAGCGTTCACAATTTGTTCGTGTTATGAAGCAACCCCATTATTATAGTTACATGTTGTTTTTCGTGCTTTCACCTAACATTTCGAGCATCAGTTGTGCCCCAAGTCTAAAGGCGTAGGCGAAAATTTCTCGCTCGTTGATGTCGGTCAGCTCACTATAGCAATCATCGAACTTTTCAAGAATTTCTTTCTGCTGATCGTTCAGTGTAGAGAGCAAGGCGTCGTGATGGTTGGCGATATATCCCATCAGTTGCTTCGTCTCATTATCTTGGGTTCTGCAATCGGTGTTGGGGCAGATATTGCCGTAGAATAGTTCTTCAATGATAGATCTCATTTGAAGATCACCTCGCTTTCAACAATCTCTTTCGCTGCCTTCACAACGTAATTGGCAAGCTGTGTCCATTTCATTTGGTCTGCGGCTTTCAATTCCTCGGTCAATCCGTGGGATTCGGTAAGATCGACTATCAGAGATTCGAAGCGTTCCTGCGCTTCTTCGTTGACGTTGTAAAGATATTCGTTCAATTCACCCGACATCAATAACTCATTGTAGCGAGCGATACGAAACCGCTTGAGCCAACCTAAATGCAGTAAACCCCACTTGCCGATTTCTTTCTGCTTGGGGAATTCTATATCGGGAACAAGGTATCCGTTTTCCTCGCGGTAGGTGCCGCCGATTTCTTCATATTTGTTCTTCATCTCAAATTACCTCCGTATTAAGCATTTTGTCAAAGGTGCTGGCAGCTTTTCTGTCTACGCTCTGTAAGGCATGAACGTAGATGTTGGTGGTTTCGATATCTGAGTGACCAAGGCGTACCGATACGGTCTTGATATCGCATCCGTTGGCAAGAAGCATCGTTGCGCTTGTATGTCGCAGACCGTGAAATTTGAGGTGCCTGATATTGTGACGTTTAAGAAATTTTGAGAATTGCTTGGTAGGAGTGTGGGGATTCATTACGTATCCGTCTTCCTCGGTGAAGATGTAGCCGAGATTCTGCCAAGCATTGCCGAGGAAGGAGGCATGGCGTTCTTGATGCTCCTTATATTCGCGCAGGGTATTACACAGGCGCTCGGGAATCGCGATTGTGCGGATACTGCATTGAGATTTTGGCGCTTTTTCAAGCGCCTTTTCGTTTTTCGGCTTGTAGATGCTTCGCTTTACGGAGAGTATCTGCATATCCAAGTCCACATCATCCCATTTGAGACCTACGATCTCACCGCGTCGAAGTCCCGTGAAGAGTGCCATTTCAACAAGCGTCCGTATGTGGATTGGCTCGCTTCCGGTCGCCTGCAGTATTTCGGTGACTTCTTCCATCGTGAAGGCTTCGACTTCCGGGGTGTCAGCCTTTGGAAACTCGATACGGCGGGATATACCCACATCTTCGTCGATATACTCCATCTTATAGGCGAGGGTGAGGATGGAGCGGAGAACCGTTGTGTAGCGTTTTACGGTGGAGGGAGCGATATGTCCTTCAGCACCGTCACCGCGAGGCTTTTCGCTATAGAGATATTGGATGAATTGTTGGATGTGGTGTGTGCGGATGTCCCTCATTCTCATCGTGCCGAACTTTGGGATAAGCATTTCTTTTACGACGTTTTCGTAGAAGGGATAGGTAGTGGGGGCGAGAGTTGATTTCTTGACCTCAAGGTATTTCTCGCAGAATTCGGCGAAGCGGATCCTGTCGGGACGTTCTTGAATGCCGTACAGCTCGATTTCTTCTTCAAAGGCTTTTACAAAGGTGTCGATCTCTTTGTTGAGCTTTTGGTAAGAGAGGTTGGGTTTGGATGGCTTGAAGATTTTTGATTTGCTGATCGGCTTTCCTGCCGCGTCGCTTCCGCAACTGATGCGGATCAAGTACGTTCCGTTTGATTTTGGTGTAATGTTTGCCATTTTTTTGTGCTCCTTTCGCTTTTTTTTGCACTGAATTTTGTACCAAGAAAACGGGGAAAATCCTTTGTTTTCAAGGCTTTTTAGGCAGTGGCCTCTACCGACCTGTGAAACGCACCGTTTGAACCTATGTACCAAATTATGTACCAACTCGATTTTTCGCTGTTTTCGGAGCATTTTTTCGGAGCACGATATAAAAAAATTCCGCACCCGAAAGTGCGGAAAACCCTTGTAAAATAAAGATAAACGGAGGATTTACATCCTCCGTTTACTTGGTCTGAGTGACAAGACTTGAACTTGCGGCCTCTACCACCCCAAGGTAGCGCGCTACCAGCTGCGCCACACCCAGATCTTGCGCTCGGCGCGTTACACGCGAACTGTTGCTCACGTCTGCGCCTTGCGACTTGAATATTATATCACAAATTATTCCGTTTGTCAATACCTTTTTCGGCTTTTTTTGAGATTTTTTAAAAATTTCTTTTATTTTTTCGCGTAGCGGGACGCGAGGCTTCTCTTCCCTTTCTCGTTCATCCCTTCGCGATCATCTTTTTATAAACCTTTTATCGCGGATGAAAGCCATCAGCTGCTTTTTGTGCTTACAAAGCTTCTCGTTGCAATGGCGGCAGGAGGCGCAGGCGTTGGTCGACGCGGAGAATCGCTCGGGATGGCGGCGGTAGGTCCATTCCCAACGGATCAGTATCGCCAGCGAAAGCGCGACGAGGCTATATGTATATGGGTGCGGAATGAAAACGAGGGGCGTGAACATCATCGCGAAATCCCAGTTATAGATGCGGCAATCGGTGCAGCATCTGTTCTTCATAAACCAGGTCTGGAAGGGGCAGAAGAAGAGGATGCAGATCATATCGCAGACGCCGTAGGCGAGGGTGATGAGAACGAGAATGCCTTGATCGATGATCTTCGCCCAATAAAGCAGACCGATGATGCCGTTGAGGGCAAACCACGCCGCGGCGACGGCGAAGGTGCGCTTCCACGACTGCAATCTCGGTGTTTTTTCATCCATCGGGATGAAATTCCGCGCGAATTGCTTCTGACAGCCGGGGCTCTCGAGTCTCGAGGGGAAGAAACGGCACGCCATCTCGATCGCGTAGACGATCCAAACGAGCGCGAGAAGCCAATGCATCGGCTTTTCGCTGTCGAAGAGCAATTCCCTTCCCGTTATTCTTTTGAAAATATAGATCGCCGTCACGCCGAAAAACATCAGCGCGCGGATAACCATTTTGACGTAATGCATCGCGGAAACGCGGGATATCTTGTTACTGCTCATAGAAAATTTGATAATTCCTTCAATTAATATAATTATGTTACCATAAACCGCAGCGAAAGTCAAGCGTTTTGCGAGTTTTTTGCCGCCGAAATCATAAAGTGCCGCTTTTTTGCGCAAACTAAATTCAAAAGCTTTTGGGGATTTGAATGGATATTTTAAAAATGATTTTGACGCCGATCCTCTCGGTGGCGGCAATATTTCTGATAACCAAGATCATGGGGCACAAGCAGGTGGCGCAGCTCGACTTCTTCGACTACGTCAGTGGCATCACGATCGGATCGATCGCCGCAGAGCTTGCGACCGAGCTTGAGGAGCCGCTCAAGCCGCTCGTCGCGCTGGCGATTTACGGCGCGGTTTCCGTTTTGCTGAATCTGACGGCGCAACGTCTGCCGCGGGCGCGGAAATATATCAACGGTACGCCTTGTATTCTTATGAAGGACGGCTCGCTTTACCGCGAAAATCTGAAAAAATCAAAACTTGATCTTTCCGAATTTCTGCTTCTCTGCCGCGAACAGGGCTATTTCGACCTCGACGAGATTCAGCTTGCGGTGTTTGAGCACAACGGCAAGCTCTCCGTCCTGCCTCGCGCGGCATCGCGACCGGCAACGCCGACCGACCTCGGCATCCCCGCGAGGATGACTCACGTCGGAGTGG
>JAFYRH010000137.1 GCA_017559555.1 Clostridia bacterium | reverse complement strand
CCCCTCCCTCACCGCTATGATCGATAGCGAAAACACCACTCACACCTCTATGTGCCTGCTTGTTGATAAGGAAGAAACCGGCAGTGACGGTGTAACCGGTATGCAAAGCAGTCTCATCACCGACCTCATTGCAGAAATCGCAAAAGCACTCGGTGGCAACGAGGCAGCCGTACGTGCAAACTCCAAGTGCCTTTCCAGCGACGTAACCGCTGTTTACGACCCCAACTATGCCGACGTTTATGAGCATCGTAATTCCTCCTTGCTCGGTTGCGGTGTCAGCATTTGCAAGTACACCGGTAGCGGTGGTAAGGGCGGCACATCCGACGCAAGTGCCGAAATGGTTGGCTGGACCCGTCGCTTCTTGAACGAGGCAGGCGTAGTATGGCAAATTTGCGAACTCGGCAAAACCGACGTTGGCGGCGGCGGAACCGTTGCAAAATATATGGCAAACCACAACATCGACACCATCGATATCGGTGTTGGCGTTCTCTCCATGCATGCTCCCTACGAGGTTATCGCAAAGGTAGACCTCTATGAAGCTTACCGCGCATTCAAAGCATTCTATCAATTTTGATTCACTTCAATTTTGATTGAAACAGTGTTGAATCAATAATTCAAATCCACAAAGCAACGTAAAATAAGGCTCCCCTGTGTAAGGGGAGCTGTCGAGCAAAGCGAGACTGAGGGGTTGGCTCTAACTAATAAAAAGATAGTCACAACCCTTCCGCCGTTTTTACAAAACGGCACCTCCCCTTGCACAGGGGAGGCTAATATAGCAACCATTACTTACCAAATGTTTAATTCAAATGAATTGGAAAGGAGACCTCGTATGCTTCAAAAACTGCAACAAGCCGAAGATAAATATTTGCACCTGGAGGCCTCGCTCTCCGATCCTGTAATAGCAGGTGATCCTGCAAAATGTGCCCAAATTGCAAAAGAATACAAATCTCTGACCCCTATCATCGAAAAATACCGCGCATTCAAATCTGCACAAACACGCATCGACGAAGCCCTGCTCCTCTTGGAGGAAGGCGATGAGGAACTGCGTGCACTGGCTAACGAAGAATTGCGTGAAGCAAAAGAACTGACCGAAACTCTCAAGAGTGAACTCACCGTTATGCTCCTGCCCCGTGACCCTAACGACGAAAAGAACGTTATGGTGGAAATCCGCGCAGGTGCCGGAGGCGAGGAAGCCGCTTTGTTTGCCGCGGTTCTTTACCGTATGTATACGATGTATGCCGCAAGTGCAGGTTTTCGTTGCTCGTTGCTTTCCGAAAACCCCACCGAGCTTGGCGGTTACCGCCAACTCACTTTCCAGGTAGAGGGCGAGGGGGCATATTCCCGTTTTAAATTCGAAAGCGGTGTTCACCGCGTACAACGCGTTCCCGAAACCGAATCACAAGGACGCATTCAAACCTCAACGGCGACCGTTGCCGTACTCCCCGAGGCAGAGGAAGTTTCGATTGAAATCAACCCTGCCGACCTCGTTTTTGAATCCTGCAAATCCAGCGGTGCCGGTGGTCAGCACATCAACAAAACCGAGTCTGCCGTTCGCCTGACACACAAGCCTACAGGCATTGTGGTAGAATGTCAAGAGGAACGCAGTCAATTCAAAAACAAGGATAAAGCTTTGCGTATGCTGCGCACCATCCTTTATGACCAAAAGCAACGCGAGCAAGCCGATGCCATTGCTTCCGACCGTCGTCGCCAAGTCGGCACGGGTGACAGAAGCGAACGTATTCGCACCTACAACTATCCGCAAGGTCGCATTACCGACCACCGCATCGGTCTTACCATTCACTCCATCGACCGTTTTCTCGACGGTGACATCGGCGCCATGATTGACGCCCTCGCCACGGCAGAAACGGCTGAAAAGCTGAAAAATCAAGAAGGTTAACGATTTGGAGGCACACTTGAATACCGAACACATCAAAATTACAGATATAGTCGCAGAGGAAAATGACCTCGCCCGTGCCGCATCTATTTTGCGTGAGGGCGGACTTGTGGTCTTTCCCACCGAAACCGTTTACGGTCTTGGCGGTGACGCTACGCGCGACGAAGCGGCAAAGAAAATTTATGCCGCAAAGGGTCGCCCCTCGGACAACCCTCTTATCATTCATATTGCAAATCCTGCCGACGCAGAGGCGTATGCCGTAACAAACGAGCTTTATTATCGCCTCGCAAAAGCATTTATGCCGGGTCCCTTAACCGTCATTCTGCCCCGAAAAGAAACGATTCCTACATCTACTACGGGCGGACTTGACAGCGTGGCGGTTCGTTGCCCCGCACATCCCGTAGCACACAAGCTGATTGAACTTTGCGGTTTTCCCATTGCCGCACCGTCTGCCAATCTTTCGGGCAAACCCTCTCCCACATCTGCCGCGCACGTGGCGCAGGATATGGACGGGCGCGTCGATATGATCATTGACGGAGGAGAGAGCGAAATCGGTCTTGAATCTACCATTGTGAAAATCGCGGACGACGGACTCATCCTTTTGCGTCCCGGTGGAATCACCTGCGATGCACTCTCTTTGGTGTGCGACAACGTGACGGTTGCAGATGCCGTACTGCATCAGCTTGCCGAAAACGAACGTCCCCTTTCCCCCGGCATGAAATACAGACATTACGCGCCCACCGCTCCACTCGTTCTCCTTTCGGGCAACGATGCGGACGTGCTTGCGTACATTCAACAAGAAACCGCCGCACGCAAATGTGCCGTGCTTTGTTATAACGAAGAGTTTGATGCGCTCAACAATTGCATCCTCTTCCCCATCGGTCAAAAAAATGATCTTGCTTCGCAGGCACACAAGCTTTTTGCCGCCCTGCGCGATGCTGACGGCACCGATGCCGAGATCATTTATGCGCATCTGCCGCCCCAAAGTGGGCTCGGTCTTGCGCTTTATAACCGACTGATTCGCGCCGCCGCACATACGATAAAAAAAGTGTAAGGCGCACTCGCTTCCCCATACCGTTCATAACCTGACAGAAAGGACACCTCAGAATGGCAAGAAAGCAAAAGAAAGAAAAAGAAGAAATCGTTTACGCTCCAATCGTTTACCAACCCATTACCGAAACGATTGAAAAGAACTATATGCCCTATGTAATGAGTGTTATCGTCTCCCGTGCAATCCCCGAAATTGACGGTCTCAAACCATCGCACCGCAAACTCCTTTATGCAATGTATGAAATGGGACTTCTCAAAGGGAACTTTACCAAGAGCGCGAAGATTGTTGGTGACACGATGAAGTACAATCCTCACGGTGATGCATCCATCTATGAAACAATGGTGCGTCTCACGCGCGGAAATGAAACGCTGTTGCATCCCCTGATTGATTCCAAGGGTTCGTTTGGTAAGCAGTATTCCTCCAACACCGTGGCGTCTGCTTCCCGTTACACCGAAGCAAAGCTCGCGCCTATTTGTCAAGAACTCTTTGGCGGCATTGAAAAGAATGCCGTTGATATGGTAGACAACTACGATGCTACCTTAAAAGAACCGGTACTCCTACCCACCACCTTCCCTAACATTCTCGTTATGCCCAATATGGGTATTGCGGTTGGTATGGCATCAAATATTTGTTCCTTTAACCTCGGGGAGGTATGTGACGGAACCATTGCAATGCTGCGCAAGCCCCGTTTGCCCCTTGATAAATTGATGGAACTCATCAAAGCCCCCGACTTCCCCGGTGGCGGTGCTATTCTTTATGACGAAGAGGAGATGAAGCGCATTTACTCCACGGGCTCCGGCTCTGTACGTATGCGTGCACGCTACGTTTTTGATAAGGAAAACAGTTGCATCGAAGTTATTCAAATTCCCTACTCCACCACCATCGAAGCGATCATTGCCAAGCTGACAGCGCTTTATAAAGAAGGTAAGATCAAGGAAGTTACCGACTTCCGTGATGAAAT
>JAFYRH010000136.1 GCA_017559555.1 Clostridia bacterium | reverse complement strand
GTGAATCCAACGCGCTCGACTTTGACGACATCATTATGCAAACCGTTCTTTTGCTCAAGCGTTATCCCGAAATTTGCGAAGCCTACCAACGTCGCTTCCGCTACGTATGTGTAGACGAGTTTCAGGATACCAACGTGGCACAAATGCACCTGACCGTTCTGTTGACAAACCCCAACACACGCAATTTGATGGTGGTTGGTGACGACGACCAAAGCATTTACCGCTTCCGCGGAGCGACTATTGAGAACATTCTCGCATTTGATAAAACCTTCCCCGATGCAAAGGTCATTAAGCTTGAGCAGAATTACCGCTCGACGGGTAACATTTTGGATGCGGCAAATGCCGTCATCTCCAACAACCGCGGACGCAAGGGAAAAACCTTGTGGACCTCCTCGGGGGCAGGTGCAAAGATTCAACTCAAGCTCTGCGACGATCAAAATATGGAAGCGCGTTATTTGGTGGATACCGTATCTCGAGCAGTCGCAAAGAAAGAGGCTACGTATCGCGATTTTGCCATCCTTTACCGCACGAACGCGCAATCGCAAAGCATTGAAAAAGCCTTTGCGCGTGCGGCAGTTCCCTACCGCGTTCTCGGCGGCACACGCTTTACCGACCGCAAAGAAATTCGCGACGTAGTAGCATATTTGCAGCTTATCAGCAACCACGACGACAACACACGTCTCGCTCGCATCATCAACGAGCCTCGCCGCAAAATTGGCGCCAAAACCCTTGAAACGATTGCTTTGATTGCCGCCGAGCAAGAGTGCAGTCAATTCTCGGTTATTGAGCGTGCCGATTCTTTTGTAGCTCTCAAAAACAGTGCCGCAACGCTTCTGAGTTTTGCAGGCATTATCAATGATCTTTCGCATCTTGCAAAGAGCACGTCTTTGGACGTTTTGTTTGACTTGATGCTTGAAAAAACCGGCTACCGCCAAATGCTTGTTGCCGCAGGTCCCGAGGAAGCCGAACGCCTTGAAAACCTTGACGAATTCAAATCCGGTATTCTTGAATATCTACAGGATAACGACGAGCCGTCCTTGACCGGATTTTTGGAGGAAACCGCTCTCGTTGCCGACGTTGACCGCTATGACGAAACTGCCGATGCTGTTGTTATGATGACGGTTCACAGTGCCAAGGGTTTGGAATTCCCCATCGTCTTTTTGCCGGGTATGGAAGAAGGTCTCTTCCCCGGTATGCAAACCATTACCGAGGGGCAAAGCGAAATGGAAGAAGAGCGCCGATTGGCTTACGTTGCCATTACACGTGCCAAAAAAGAACTCTGCATCATTCACACACGCAACCGCTTGCTCTACGGTCAAACCATGTACAATCCCGTCTCTCGCTTTGTCAGCGAAATTCCCGCATCCTTGATAGAAAAGCTCGATGAGGGAGAAGCCAATCAGGTTCGCGTACAGCAAAACCGTTATAGCGAATACACCTACGGTCAGCGCGGTGCTTACAGTTCCTACGGCAACAATTACAACGCCCCCGTACAACAAAAGCGCACCTATATTAGCGAAAGCACGACACGTGCACCGGGGACGCCCTCTTTTGGCAAACCCGCAACACCTGCACGTCCTGCCGCAAGTACCTCTCGCGAGGTCTTCGCACCCGGCGACCGCGTCAAGCACATGAACTTTGGCGAGGGTGAAATTCTCTCTGTCAAATCGATGGGCGCCGATACGCTTTATGAAATCATGTTCGACACCGTCGGCACCAAAAAGCTGATGGCAACCTACGCAAAACTCAAAAAAGTATAACACAAAGGAACAGCTATGAAAAAGCTCTATCCACTTTTTCTTTCGGGCGTTACAAAATCGCCCATTTGGGGAGGCACGCGTCTGCCCCGTGAATGGAATAAATGTGCACCCGATGGCTCTATTGTTGGAGAAAGCTGGGAGTTGACCGTTCGAGAGCAGGAAATGAGCACCGTGCAAAACGGTACTCTTTCAGGCATAACGGTTGGCGAACTTTTGCAAAGCAATGCCGAAACGTTGATGGGCAAAAGCACAAGGGCGGATGGCGAATTTCCGCTCCTTATCAAGTTCATCGATGCCGCAGACCGTCTCTCGGTGCAGGTACACCCCGATGACAGCTATGCCGCCCGTGTGGAAAACGACCGCGGTAAAACCGAAATGTGGTATATTGTGGATGCCGATGAGAATGCAGAGATCATCTGCGGTCTTGCAGACGGTATCGATAACGTCGCATTTTGCGAACTGCTGCAAAAAGGCGAATTGATGTCTGCCCTCAAGGTGCAGAAGGTGCACGCAGGTGAGACTTATTTCATCCCTGCCGGACTTCCACACGCCATTGGCAAAGGCATCCTAATTGCAGAAATCCAACAGAATTGCGACCTGACCTATCGCGTTTACGACTACGACCGTCGTGGAGCGGACGGGTCTCTGCGTCAGCTACATATCGACAAAGCCTGCGACGTTATTCGTCCTTTTAGTAACAACGAAATCGATACCATTCGATATGCTCGCGGACTTCCCGCATCGCGCGACGCTGTGCTTGCCGATTGCGAGTATTTCCGTGTGGAAAAGCTCGATTTGCACGAAAACACACACACATTACACAAAAACGACTATTTACGCCATCTGCTCATCCTGAGCGGCGAGGGCACGATTGAATGCGACAATGTTTCTTATCCTTTCCACCGCGGCGACAGTATTTTGCTCCCCGCAAGCCTTGAGGATGTCACTCTGCAAGGAAATGCTACCGTTTTGGTTTCCACCGCATACTAAGTTCAACAAGATATGAAAGTAAAGAGGTATACTTTTGTGAAAAAACAGAATTTTTGGCACACCTTAAAAGAATTTATCATCATTACACTTGGAGCCGCAGTAGTTGCTTCTACCGTATTTTTCTTTATGCTCCCGAGCCAAGTGGCAATCGGTAGTGCATCCGCTTTGGCTATGGTGCTAAACAACCTTATTCCCACTGTACCGATATCCGTATTTAACCTCATCATCAACGTGGTACTTTTGGGTGTTGGATTTATTCTCATCGGTCCCGAGTTCGGTGCCAAAACGGTATATACTACCATCATCATCCCCATTTTTATGTGGATTTTGGAACAAGTTTTCCCCAACTTTACATCTCTTACAAACGACCCCTTGCTGGATGTGCTCTGCCACCTTTTGATTGTTAGCTTGGGTATGGCAATTCTGTTCTCCTGCAACGCATCTTCGGGCGGACTTGATATTGTGGGAAAAATTCTCAACAAATATTTCAAAATCGAGCTTGGCAAAGCCTGCGCGCTTGCCGGTGTTGCAGTGGCTCTGACACCTCTTCTTTACAGTGCCGACACAAAACTGATTGTTTTGAGCGTACTCGGAACCTATTTTGGCGGCATTATTGTTGATAACTTCATCTTCAATCTCAACATCAAACGTCGCGTTTGCATCCTTTCCCCCAAGATCGACGAGATCATAGACTACATCCTGCACAATTTGCACAGCGG
>JAFYRH010000135.1 GCA_017559555.1 Clostridia bacterium | reverse complement strand
TGAGGGGGATGAGGTGTAGGATGCGAGGCATCCGTTAAGATGACTTGTATCCTAACGCCATCTCCGATGGCTACACCTCATCCGGCTCGTAAAACTCGCCACCTTCCCCTCAAGGGGAAGGCTTTGAGTTAGTTTGCATATGATTCGTTTATGTTTGTTTGCAAATAACGCAAAGTAAAATTCTTCAACGTGTCAAAAATTAACTGATAAGCCCCGCCTCAATGCTGAACAGGCCTTTGATGTGCTCGCGAAGAAGCGGATGTGCGGCAAGCTCGGGGTCGACGGCAAGAATTTCGCGCGCGTCGGCAGCGGCTTCGGTAAGCACCGAAATATCCTCGCCTGCATCGGCAAGACGGAAGGAAAGTCCGCCACTCTGCCGTACCATTCCGCCCTCGGCGGTTGCCAAGAAGTCACCGGGGCCGCGTTGTGCCAAATCCTGTTCGGCAATGCGGTAGCCGTCGTAGGTGGTGCGCATCACCTCAAGTCGGTCGCGCGAGGTGCGAGAGACAGCTCCGTCGCCTCCCATTACAAGAATGCAATGCGATTTGCGTACACCGCGTCCGACACGTCCGCGCAGCTGATGCAGTTGCGAAAGTCCGAACCGCTCGGCGTTTTCTACGATCATGAGTGCCGCATTGGGTACGTTAACACCAACCTCAATAACGGTGGTGGACACAAGCACGTGAATCTTGCCCTCGGCAAACTCTTGCATAACGGCATCCTTTTCTTTACTTTTCATCCGTCCGTGCAAAAATGCAACACGTAGGTCAGGAAGTGCCTTTTGAAGCTCTTCCGAGAAGGTAACTGCCGCTTTGAGGGGCGGTTTTTCCTCGCGTGCGACAAAAATCTCGTCAAGGTCGGAAAGTGTGACCTCTTCGGGTTCTTTTTCTTGTTCCTCAACCGCAGGGCAAACAACGTAGACCTGTCCACCCTCGTCAACTTGTTTTTGAATGAATGCATTGAGACGCGGCCGGTAAGTTTCGTCCACCACAAAGGTGTCGACTCTTTGTCTGCCGGCAGGCATTTCGTCAATGCGGGAAATATCAAGCTCACCATACAAGACCAGCGCCAAGGAGCGTGGAATGGGGGTAGCACTCATAACCAAAAGGTGAGCATTTGTGTTCTTTTCGGAAAGTTTTGCGCGTTGACGTGCGCCAAAACGGTGTTGCTCGTCGGTAACGACAAGTCCGGGAGAGGTAAATTCTACACCGTCGGAAAGGAGCGCGTGTGTGCCAATGACCACTTGCAATCTCTTGGTTTCGTCATCACTTGAAAGCGCGGCTTTGATGCGCCTCTTTTCTGAGGCGGTGGTTGCGCCCACAAGAAGCGCGCAGGAAATTCCCATCCCCTCGAATATGGGGGCAAGGTCGGCATAGTGCTGACGAGCCAAAATCTCGGTGGGTGCCATCAGTGCCGCTTGTCTGCCGTTCTGCACGGCAATAAGCATTGCGGCGGCGGCACAAACGGTTTTGCCGCATCCAACGTCACCAACCACAATTCTGCCCATAGGCGTGTTGGTTGCCATATCGCGCGCAATTTCGTCAATCGTGCGCTTTTGTGCGCCAGTCAATTCATAAGGGAGTGTTGCCAAAAGGCGTGAAATATCTCCATTGGGACAGACAGGTGCATTCATAGACTTCTCACGGCGTTGCGACATTGCCGCACCAAGCGAAAAACAGAAAAATTCGTCGTATACCAAACGTCGACGCGCAATCATCAGCGCCTCGGGCGTTTCGGGTTTGTGGATGCTTCGCAGAGCATACGAAAGTGTGCAAAGTCCGCGTTTTTGCACAACGTCCTGCGGTAAGGGATCCTCAATACTCATGGCGAGCAGTTCGATTGCCGCCGCAACGTCCTTTGCAATCTGCTTGGGACTGAGCCCCTCTGTCATGCGGTAAACCGCGCACAAGGATGGCAAATCGGTTGAAGGTGTCCAAGGCTCCGCCACGGGCGAGGACATGACATATCGTTTGCCGATTCGCTCTACCTTGCCAAAAAATCGAAAGACCGTGCCCACACGGAACTGCGATTTGAGATAATCTTGATTGAAATAGGTGATTTCGCAAGAACCGCTCTCGTCGAACGCGCGGAACTTTAAAAACGACTTATGCGAACGCATTCTCACTACCTTTGCATCACTTGCAACGGTCAGTATCATCGAGCTCTTTCCATCCTCCCTTGCATCACAAAGGAGCACCACGTCTCCGCGGTTTTCGTACGCTCTCGGATAGTGCAACAAAAGGTCGCCAAGCGTCAAAATGCCGATTTTTGCATAATATTCCGCTCTTGTTTTACCAACACCCGCAAGCACCGTTACAGGTGAGTTTCTTGTAATGACCATTCTTGCACCTCCTTTTTTCGTTTCCGATAAGTTGATTGGATCCTTTTGACTTTTACAACTTTTGTAGGGGGCGACGTCCTCGACGCCCCGCAAGCAAACAAGTTTACGGTTGCAATCGGCTACAAAAAAGCCAACACAAGCAACCATTTTATAAGCAAAAAATCGCAAGTTTTCGGGGCGTCGAGGACGTCGCCCCCTACAATGTTAGATTTTCACACAAAAATAATAAAACAAGCTTGCCGTAAAAACATTTTATTCTTGCTTTAATTATATCTTAATTACCATCGTTTGTCAACAAAAGCGCGTTTTTTTGCACAAAATTTCTTTTTTGTCTCTTGCGCATAACAAATCGACATTGACACATACTACAAGCAGTCGGAATTTCAAAATCGCCATACAAAATGCATTGGCGGTGTTCCGCAATAAAAAAAGGAGACAATCATGATGATTTTAGATCGCATTTCGCTGATTTTGACCATCGTCGGCGCGCTCAACTGGGGCAGCATCGGACTGTTTCAATTTGACATTGTTGCTTGGATCTGCGGCGGACAATCCTCTCTGCTCTCCCGCATTATCTACACTGTTGTAGGTCTTGCAGGTGTTTGGTGCATTTCTCTACTGTTTCGCGCTCGCGAAGCTTTTGAGCAAATCGAGGATTAAAAAACGAAGGCTGACGTTCTTGCCCACGGATTTTTCTATGGCATTTGCGTCAGCCTTTTTGTTAATGCCTTTAGGCAGTTGAGTGCGAAGCGCAAAACAGACAACAAACTACTATGTAGTGGGCAACAAAGGTTATACCCTTGTTTTTTGAGAGAAGATTTCGTATAAGGCTTCCCCTCGAGGGGAAGCTGTCACCGAGAGGTGACTGATGAGGTGTAGCCGCCACAGGCGGCGTTCGGACACGAGTGTTCTTAACGGATGCTGCGCATCCTACACCTCATCCGTCTCGCTTCGCTCGCCACCTTCCCCTCAAGGGGAAGGCTTTTTGGTTG
>JAFYRH010000134.1 GCA_017559555.1 Clostridia bacterium | reverse complement strand
TGGCTAGTAATATTGGGCTTTTAGCCCTTGTGCATACCACCCGTTTGACGGGTGGTCATGATTTTGTGTTTTGAATTTTGAAGTGAGAACACTCTTCTTTCTTCTCTCCACCCTCCCATTTTCCAAAAGAGAAAAGCGATTGACAATTCGTCTTTTTTGTGGTACAATAAAAAGAGAAACATGCGAGGTTTTCTTTGTTTTTGGAGAAAAGTTTGCGACTTGAGGTGTGAGAATGGATATTCAAAAGATAGATCAAAATTTTGAAATGAGCTTTACGCCCCCTGCGGACGTAGCGTTTTTTTCGGCATTAGAAGCGCCTTTTTGCACATACGGTGTGCGTTTTTGCCATCAAGAGGGGCTTTTTCGTCGCATTCCGCGCGAGGTTGCCGAGGCAACGAGTGTGGGTGTTTCGCGTCTGTCTTATCATACGTCGGGTGGCAGAATTCGTTTTGTGACCGATTCTCCTTACATCATTGTGCGTGTTGAAGAACCCTTTGAGATGCCTTTTTCACATATGACCGTTGCCGGCAAATGCGGCATTTCTTTGTATGCCAACCGCAAATTTGTGGGAACAATTATGCCCACCTATGAGCAAATCGTTTCGGCGGATCCCTCGCGCGGAGGAAGCGGAACCATTGTATTTGATGGCATCAAATATCCTTACAGAACGGATAGCGCACCTTACACCGTGGAGCTCTTTTTGCCACTTTACAGTGCCGTCAAAAGTGTACACGTGGGTGTAAGAAAGGGCACTTGGTTGCAAGCGGCGCCTCCTTATCAACACCAAAAACCGGTGCTTTTTTACGGCTCTTCCATCACGCAAGGCGGATGCGCCTCCAAGCCCGGTGACGATTACGTCGGCCGCATTTGTCGTGCGCTTGACGTTGATGTTATCAATCTCGGTTTTTCGGGCAACGCCAAAGGGGAGCCCCAAATGGCAGAATACATTGCCGCGCAGGATCCTGCGGTGTTCGTTTTAGATTACGATCATAATGCGCCAAGTGCCGAGCATTTGCAAAAAACGCATTACGCCCTCTACAAAACGGTGCGAGATGCGCATCCCGAAACACCTATTATTCTTATGACGATGCCCACCATTGAGGGGTACGAAGCGCGACCGACAAACGCTGCCCGTCGTGCCGAAATTTTAAAAACCTTTGAGGTAGCACGCGCCGGCGGCGACCAAAATCTGTATTTTGTAGATTGCTACGGTTGCTTTGGTGAAGCCGAACGCGGCGAATGCGGAACGGTTGACGACTGTCACCCCAACTCACTCGGATTTTTGCGTATGTCCGAGAAATTGATTCCGCTACTTACGAAGCTACTCAACGAATGATAAAACATAAGGAGGAATAAATCTGTGTTATTCTCTCAAAAGTTTATATCCTTTTCACGCAAGACCTGCACCCTCTCCGATTGGGTTGCCGCGCCCTATATGCGTCGCGATTTTATGCTTTCCGAAATTCCCCAAAAGGCGGAATTGACGGTTTGTGCGCTTGGGTTTTACGAGGTTTACGTCAATGGCAAACGCATCACAAAAGGGCATCTTTCGCCTTATATAGTCAACCCCAATCAAGTGTTACCGTACGATACGTACGATGTTACCGCGCTTCTTTGCACGGGCAAAAATGTGGTTGCGTTCCTGCTTGGCAACGGTATGCAAAACGCCTTTGGCGGATTTATTTGGAATTTTGACAAGACCTCTTTTCTTTCTGCTCCAAAGCTTGCGTTTGCTCTTGAATTGATAAACGGTGATGAAAAAACAGTGCTTGAAGCAGACGAAAACGAGATGCTTTGTCATCCCTCTCCCGTGGTGTTTGACGATATCCGCTACGGTGAAAAATACGATGCCAACAAAGAGGTGAAAGATTGGAACTTGGCAGGATGTGACCTTTCTGATTGGACGCATCCTATTCACCGTTCCACCAACTCGGGCACACCTATTTTGTGTGACAACCGTCCCATTGTGGCAACGGGTGAGTTAAAGGCGATCTCTATTACCCCCATCGACGGTGGCTATCTCTATGATTTTGGTGTTAACATTGTCGGTCTTACGCGCCTTTCTATCAAGGGCGAAAAAGGGCAGCACATTGTTGTTGATCACAGCGAGCTTATCGAGGACGGAAAAATTTCGTTTAAGAGCATTATGTTTGACCGTCCGCACTTGGCGCACATCAATCCTTACGTGCAACGCACCGAGTACACTTGCCGCGGCGGCGAGATTGAAGAATACACCCCCTACTTTACCTATTACGGCTTCCGTTATGCCTTTGTTACGGGCATTGAACCGCATCAGGCAACAAAGGATCTTTTAACCTGCGTGGTGATGAATACTGCGCTTGGTGACAGAGGAGATTTCTCTTGCTCGAACGAAAGCTTGAACAAGCTTCAACAAATGACGCGCCGTTCCACGCTTGGTAATTTCCAACATTTTCCCAACGACTGTCCCCACAGAGAGAAGAACGGTTGGACGGCGGATGCGGCACTTTCTGCCGAGCAGACGCTTCTCAATTTTGAGCCCGAAGACAACTACCTGATGTGGGAAAAGTGCATTGTTCGCGCCATGAACGAAGAGGGTGCACTCCCCGGCATTGTGCCTACGGGCGGTTGGGGCTTCCATTGGGGGAATGGTCCTGCGTGGGATAGTGTACTTATTTATTTGCCTTATTTTACTGCGGTTTTGCGCGACGATTTGCGTGTCGCCGAGGAGGCAAAAGAGGCAATGGTGCGCTATTTCC
>JAFYRH010000133.1 GCA_017559555.1 Clostridia bacterium | reverse complement strand
TCATCGATAAGGTCGCTTGCCATATCGGTAATCATTATGTTGGCGATTGCATTGCGCGCACCGCTTGTCCACACTGTGGAATTTTGTGAACAATTGCTTTCGATCATTACAACCAAACTGTCCATTAGGTTGTTTATCATTTTTTCGGATGCTTCCGGACTTGTGCTCTCGCTTAGCAAAAACCAATCGAGATAATCTCTGATTTGGCTTTTAACCGCTTCAAGATGCGTGCCACCGTTCAGCTCGCGATAATTATGAAAGCACTCACAGCGTGGCGCGTTTTCGTCAAAGTAGATTGCCGCTTTTACACGGGCTTTGTATTCGGGCTTGTTGTATCTATCCTTGCCGACGGTCTCTTTTTCTTTTATGTAGCAATTGTGTGTGCCCACATAATCACCAATACCGTTTTCGTACTGATAGGAAAAAGAATGTTCCTCATTCTCTACGCACAAATCACACGCAAGCCCCTTGACGGTGATAGCCAAGATTTGCAAATAACGCGCCAGCGCGCTGACGGATATCTCAATAGAGCTGAACACCTCGGTGTCAATTTTAAACTGAATAACCGTTCCGGATTGCTCATCGGCAGGTTCTTGGCGGACATTCGAGACAGGGGAGCCTTTTTGAAATTCTACGGTTTTTCTAATTCCATCACGTACAGAATTTACCGTCATATATTCGCACACGTATTGTACACAACATAGGTCAAATTTATAATCTGCGTGATTGGAATAGTCGGGGAATTCATTTCCGTCACCGTATAACGTGTCCTGCTCTTTGCCAAGAACGTCATAGGAAACCTCACCCGGTGCGGGCGGAACAGGTCCAAAATCGCAAAAAACATTTTGCCACTCGGGTTTTTCGTTAACAACGGTTTCGTCAAGCTTTATACCGCGGTCGTTGCTGCAAACACTGATAGAATTATCTTTATGGAGTACGACCGAGAGCTTGGTGCAATATCCAAGAATTGCTTCACGTACCATTACGTTTATCAGTGTTTTTATAACGGCTAATGCGCCATCTGCATCGGCAGAATCAAACACAACAGCCGGGCGTTTTCTAATACGGTCAGCCCCTTTTAGGGGGATTATTTGTTTGTTCATTGCATACCTCTTTTATCTTCAAAAGCTTTTTGTCTTACTTATATTCAAGCACAGCAAAAACATTGTTTTGATGTTTTCGATAACATTATAGCACACCCTTTTTTCATTTGCAATGATTTCGATCGATTTTTTTGTCACTTTACATAATTCTTGTTTTTATCTATCTTTTATTTTTCTATCTTTTCACTATTGACATTTTCTTTTATATATGATATAATCTATAAAAGGCAAAAGCAGATTCCTTGGTGCCGCGCGGGCAGATTGGCGTGCGGATGAACGCTTTGGACGTTTGCTTTGTCAAAATTTATACTTTGTGAAGGAGATGCAGATGATCTTTCGGAACGCTATGGTATGGACGCAAAATGGATTTGAAAAGCAGGATGCCATTCTCGATGGTGGAGTGCTTTCTTTTTCCGTTTCCCAAAATGCCTCTGTTTCTGTTCCCGAAATGCCTGTTTTTTCCAATTGTCTCATATTACCCGGTTTTTGTGATGTGCATGTGCACCTTCGCGAGCCGGGTTTTTGTTATAAAGAGACGGTTGCGAGCGGAACGGCATCGGCGGCACGCGGCGGCTTTACGGCAGTTTGCTCTATGCCTAATTTGAATCCCGTACCGGATTCTAAAGAACACTTACAAGTACAGCTTGACGCCATCAAAAAGGATGCCAAAGTTGCCGTTTACCCCTACGGCTCTCTCACCGTAAACGAAGCGGGTGCGGTGATGGCAGATCTTGACGGTATGGCTCCCGATGCCATCGCTTTTTCGGATGACGGCAAAGGTGTACAAGATGAAAACATGATGCGCGACCTGATGCTTCGCGCAAAAAGACTTGGCAAATTGGTTGTGGCGCACTGCGAGGATAATTCCTTGCTCCGCGGCGGTTACATTCACGACGGTGTATATGCCGAAGAGCACAACCACCGCGGCATTTGCTCCGAGAGCGAATGGGGACCCATCGCACGCGATCTCAAACTCGCAAAAGAGACCGGTTGCGCTTACCACGTTTGCCATATATCCACCAAAGAGAGCGTTGAGCTCATTCGCGCTGCCAAGGCGGAAGGAGTTAACGTTACCTGCGAAACCGCACCGCACTATCTTGTGCTTTGTGACGAGGATCTCTGCGAAGAGGGAAGATTCAAAATGAATCCGCCCTTGCGCTCCGCGAGTGACCTTGAGGCGCTCATTGAGGGCATTCTCGATGGTGGAGTGCTTTCTTTTTCCGTTTCCCAAAATGCCTCTGCTTGTGCTTCTGATATGCCTGTTTTTTCCAATTGTCT
>JAFYRH010000132.1 GCA_017559555.1 Clostridia bacterium | reverse complement strand
GCATCACCGTTACCGCAGGTCAAACCTGCGATCACAACGAAGTTACCGTTGAAGGTAAGGACGCAACCTGCACCGAAAACGGTCTCACCGAAGGCTCTCGTTGCCTTATCTGTGGCGAATGGTTCGAAGAACAAGAAGAGATCCCCGCTACCGGTCACTCCTACGGCGATTGGATCGTTGATGTAGAACCCACCGAAGAAGCAGAAGGTCTCCAACACAAAGAATGCGCTAACTGCGATGATATCGTAGAAGACATTCTTCCCACCCTCTCTCACGAACACACCTACACACCCGTTGTTACCGCTCCTACCTGCACAGCACAAGGTTATACCACCTACACCTGCGCTTGTGGCGAGACTTATGACGCTGACTATGTAGATATGATCGCTCATACCTACGAAAGCGCTGTAACCAACCCCACTTGCACCGCAGAGGGTTACACAACCTACACTTGCTCCGTTTGTGGCGACACCTACAAGGCAGACGAAGTAGCAGCTCTCGGTCACGCTGACGAAGACGGCAACTACAAGTGCGACACTTGTAGCGCAGTTGTTGCTCCTAATGCAGACGAAGCATTGACTATCACAGAGGCTAACAAGCTTGGTCTTGCACACGCATCAAACACCTATACAACCGACAAATACTATGTAACCGGTGTTATTGTTGAAATTGCAAACGAAACCTTTGGTAACGTTTACATTCAAGATGAAGAAGGCAACAAGTTCTACATTTACGGTCTGTACTCCGCAGACGGCAAGACCCAATACAATGCATTGGCAAGCAAACCCGGTGTTGGTGATGAAATCACCGTTTGGGGTGTTATCGGTACCTATGATGGTAAGACCGCACAAATGAAGAGCGGTTGGATAGATGAAATTGTTGCTTGTGAGCACGTATACGAAGTAACCAAAGAAGTTGAAGCAACCTGCACAGCAAACGGCTCCATCACCAAGGTTTGCACCGTATGTGAACTCAACACCATTACTGAAACCATCGAGGCTCTCGGTCACACCACCGAGGAAGGCACTTGCGAAAAATGCGGCGAAGAAATCGGCGGTAGCGATGCTCCTGCTGAACCTGAAATCCTTGCAACCTTTGACTTTGGTGCAAACGGCTCTGCAAGCCACAATGACGGTTCTGATATAGGCTCTTCCAAGTCCTACACTGCAAACGGCTACACTCTTGCACTTTCCGGCGCTTCCAAGGTATATGCTAGCGCTCGTGACGCAAAGGGTAACTCCTGCTTGAAGCTGGGTACCGGCTCCGCTGCTGGTAAGTTCTCCTTCACCGTTGGCGCAGATGTAAACCAAGTTATTATCTATGTTGCAAAATATAAGACTAACACAGCTAAGGTTACCATCAACGGTACAACCCACACCCTCACTAAGGCATCCAACAATGGCGAATATGATGTAATCGTTATCGACACATCCACAACCAAAACTGTTACATTGACAACAGTTTCCGGCGGATACAGAGCGATGATCAACACCATTGAATTCTGGAGCTAATCCAATTTAAACTCTCGGAACCACACCCTCGGGTGTGGTTCCTTTTTTGCAACAAAAAACCACCGTCAATGCCGATGGTTCATACTGTATAATAAAGATATAAGCCGAGCAGACTTTGCCGCTCGGCTTATATGATATTGGGGTAAAAGATCTATTCAAATACAATCTGTAAAAAATCAATCCTTCGGCTTGTAGAACAGATCAACTACCGTTTGGCTAATAGATTCGCTTGTGGGATAAAATTCCATAAAACCGTTTTGAACGGCAGAGGAACCCTCGAGCTCTCTAATGCCCAAGAACGCATACTCATTGAATTTTTCTGCCAACTTTTGCAATTGTGTAATCGATCTATCGGAAACGATTTGATCCGAAATCGCCGTTGTAACTTCCACTGCAAAATTGCTATCACTACTCATAGAGGCTTGGAATTTAGCATACAGCGCGTTAATGTACTGTTGCTGTCTTTCCATTCTTGTGGTGTTTGTTTGATCCTCAAGACCTTGTCTGATTTGAACATAGCGAAGTGCCTGCTCACCTGTTAAGGTGACCGTTTCGCCCTTTCTCATAGAGGGATCGATATGGGTGTAATCCTCAAGCAGAGAGACCTCTACACCGCCTACAAGGTCGTTGAGCGTAGGTACTGCGCCCATAGTAACCGAGATGTAGTGATCGATTTTAACGCCATTTAACAGGGCGGATACAGCGTTTGCAGTATTGCGGCAACTGATATCGCCACCGTGACCGTAGGTATGCGACAATGCAATTTGCATAGGTGTAGAGCTGACAACGTCACCTGCAACACCCAAGATGTTGACATTGGTAATGGTATCACGGTTGACTTGCAAAGCCGAGCATTGCTTTGTATCGTTGTTGAAAACAAACAACATCAAAAAGTCTGCTCTTTGATCGTTGTTGTAGGAATCGGTTGTTGCGCCCTCGACCGTATCGAGACCCATAACCAAAAAGGTTTCGATGTTTTGCTCCGGAACATACACCACACCATTATGCACAATGGAGTTATCCGAAGCCTCATGCTCGGGAAAATCTGTATGAGTTTGTTCCCATACCACAACACCTACCACGCTGGCTATCACAGCAAGAGCTGCGCAAACCGCGATGATAACCGTTTTCGAATTGAGGGCTTGTGCGGCAATACCGCCAAGCTTTCCTGCTACACTGCCTCCTGCGCCGGCAGACTTTGCCTTTGGGGGCTTGGGAGCCTTTGGAGGTTTAGCGGCCTTAATCTTGGCCTTTTCTACTGCGGCTTTGGCTCTTTTATCTTTGAGACTTTTCGCCGAAGAATTGCCTTTTTTTAGAACGTCAGCCATTGTTGATCAGCTTCTTCCTTTTTCTTAGCGCTGTTCTTCTTGCGTTCGCTAAGTGCCCAAATGGTGGTAGCAATAGCAGCAACGGTAGAACCGGAGCTTACTGCAACCAGTGCGTTGTTAACTGCTGCAGGTACTTCAACCTCTACCTCAGTACGAACAACCTTACCGCCGTTGAAGCCAACGATTGCAAAGGGAGAGAATTCGTCTACTTCGAAGCTCAGAGTGCGTCCGCTTTCGCTAAGTTTAGCGTTTTCAACAATAACCCATTCACCGTTCATGTAGTGAAGCAGGCATGCATAGCTTTGGAAAGAGTCGTCGGTCAACTCGATGGTGAATTTGCCGTGTCCATCGTGGTCTTCATCTTCAGAGCAACTAATATCAAACAAATCAGTAACGGAGAGGTGAGTTACCGGAACACCCAGCTCGAGAGCGATTTTTGCCAAATCAACAGTCAAGGTACTAAGGTCGTATGTACCCTTGATTTGTGCGTATGCTTCTTCAATTGCTGCACGAGCTTCATCGGAAAGGTTTGCACGGTCTGCATAAGAACAAAGAACCAGCTCTGCGGTGCAGTCTTCGGACTCATTCTTGTAGTTTACCAAAACGGGAGCCTTTTCGTTAGAAGGGCTGGAAATAAATCCACCGTTAACGGCTGCAACAGTCAGGCTCATGCTAAACGCCAAAACCATTACCAAGCAAAACATCAATACTTTTTTCATTTTTTTAATCTCCTTTATTAAAATCATAAAGTGTTATTTATCTTCGAGCATTCGACTGTTGTACTCTTGCATTTGCAAAACATACTCTTTACCAAACTTTTTCTCAATCCATCCGTATGCATAACCGATGCGAGGAGGTCTCGTATCCATGTTATGACAATCGGAGCCGATAAAATGTATATTTCCCGCTTGCAAAAGCTTAAAAGCCTTATGCCGAGTTCCAAAATTGTTGAAAAAACTTGCATTAACCTGCATCAACAAACCGTTTTTGCAAAGTCTGTCGACCACGCCTCTGCTTTGAAATCCAAGGTATCGCTCAATATGCGCCAACACAATGGTAAGTCCGCTGGTACCGGAAAGTTCACCGAGCTCGCGAATGGTATACTCGGTCCACTTTTCCATGGGCATTTCCAACAAAAGCAAATTGCTGTCGCCAATGGCAAGGCGTTCAAGCCCTTCCAATCTGCTAATGCCCGGATAGTATAAAACCTCCGCTCCGCAAATGACTCGCGGCAGATCTTCTCCGCCGAGCTGAGAGAGTTGACGATACGCTTGCTCTCTTCGTGCCAAGAAATGCTCTACCGGTTCACGGTTGGCTAAAAAATGCGGTGTAGCAATTACACAATCAATTTCTTGCTCGTGCAATGCTTGTAGCATTTGGTTACTTTCTTCCACACTGCGACTTCCGTCGTCCATTTCGGGAAGAATATGAGTGTGCCAATCAATCATTTTGACTCCTCAGTGTTGGTGGAAGCATATTCGTAACCGCGCTTGTAGTAATAGCGGCTATACTTGTAATAACGATACTTTTTGTACTTGCCGTAAGACCCGCTACCTGCTTTTGCGCCGTTCACTACACAGCCCAAAATGTTGACGTTGGAAAGCTGCAATTGTCTAAAGCAACGCTCCAATTCTTTCTTTTCGCCGTATTCTTCGCGAACAACCAAAACCATACCGGTAATCAAACTCGAAATGGAGGTTGCATCGGATACAACGTTTACAGGCGGCAAGTCGATGATGATGTAATCAAAGAACTTTCTCAAATGTGTCAGTACCGTTTCCATTCTCTTGGAACCCAACAATTCCGAGGGGTTCGGAGGAATGTCACCGGAGGGCATAACGTACCACGTATCCAAAAGGGTAGATTTAAACTCACTCATTACGTGGGACTCTTTGCCCATCAGTACGTCGGTCAAGCCGGGAGAGCTTTTAAGGCCCATCTTTTTTGCAATCGACGGAATACGAAGGTCACCGTCAATCAAGAGCACCTTGCTACCGCGTTCTGCCAAAACGTAAGAAAGATTGACAGCGGTCGTACTCTTACCTTCACCTCTCATCGCGCTTGTAACACCGATGACGGGGCATTTAACACCTGCGGGAATGGTGAAATCCAAGTTAGCGCGCAAAAGCTTATATTGCTCGGTTGCGGTAAAATCGAGGTTTTTATGAAGTGTCTTTTGGCTTACTTCTCCAACAGCGGGAGCATGCGTCTGCTTCTTTTGAAAGAATTTCAAATTAAAGAATTTCAACTTCATGAAATCAACCTCCTTCTCCGGGGGTCTCTTTCCCCTTTTTTTGGTAGTAATAGCTGTAGTGCTTTCCGCCGGAATTTGTCAAATCCGGAATCTTCGCCAAAATCGGGAAGGAATAGTTGTTCAAAATATATTCTTCATCGTGAATGGTATCATCAAGAAGCGCAAACACAACCACAACGGCAGCAGATATGAGAATGCCCAAAAGCAGACCAACCATTGTATAGGAGGTTATGCTGGGGGCTACCTTGCTCAAATTCGGCACCGCAGAGTCGACAACCTCCATAGAGGCACCGTCAATGATTTCCGAAATTCTCATAGGGAGAACCTCTGCAATGCAGTTTGCAATTTCCGCAGCCTCGTAGGGGTCGGTTGTGGTAACCGTTACACGCATGATTTCTGTCTCGTTTGCGGGAGCAGCCTTGATCTTACCGGAGAGCTGCTTGTAGGTGTAAGGAACACCTGTTTTATCGATGACACGCTCCAGCGTTGTACGGTTGTTCAAAATTTCGCTGTAGGTGTTTACAAGGCTTTGCGATGCCGCCAAGTCGGAAGCACTGATGCTGAAGCTTGTGTTACCCAAGGAAATGGAGCTGTTATTAACATAAAGCATAATGGATGCTGAATAGGTAGGTGCAATAGCGAAGGATGCATAACCAAATGCTGCGCCCGCTGCAAGCAAACCTACCAACACGATAGCCCATGCCTTGCTCCACAATACCTTGGCAATGTGGAGAAGATCTATCGTATAGTACTCTTGTGCATTGTTATCTTTTGTTCTGTTGTTCATAAAACCTTTGTCCTTAAAATTGTGTGGTTTGTGAGAAAATGTCATAAAAACACAGTTTTCACAACTGACATTTCACAAACAAACACTTATAGTTATAAAATATTATAACATATTTATTTATATAATGCAATAGTTTTTTGTTCTTTTCTGAGTGTTTTTCCAAAAATAATCAAGTTTTTTTGCAAAAAAGAGGCATTTTCAATCCTCTTCGGGCTTGAACAAGGCAAGATCCTCATACAGCTTTTTGCGCTCACCGCTTTTTTTGAGCGTGCTTGCCAGGTGCAGCCGACGCTTGCCCGTTAACACACGGAACAAAAAACGCAAGGAAAGCCACAGCCAACCAACGGGATAGAATATCGGCATTTTTGCCACCCATCCCCAATTATAATCCACCATACGGTTCATCGAACGAATGATTTGCGAAAAACGGTTCTTCCCCGTTCCCGCCGTTGCGGTATCGGAAATAAACAACCCCTCATAGGTCCTTTGCCTATCCTTGCGCCCAAAATTGCCACCGCAGAGAATGTCGGCAAGAAGCGCATCCGCAAGGGCAAAATCATCCCCCATCCACTCACAATGTGTCGCTCCCAGGTGTTTAACGGATGCCAAAGACAACGCCTGCGCCAAACGCCAAAGACCAACACGCTTTAATTTTTGCTCGAACAGTGAAACAAACTCGTCGTTTGAAAACGCATTTGCAAACACCGCCCAATCGCAAACGTGACGCAGACCAACACCGCCTGCAAGCAGATGCGATTGTAAGTGCGTCAGCAAAATAAAGCCATGGTGAAAATCCGACGGAAAAACATAACTGCCAAAACCGTCGTTTGTTAGTTTTGATTTTTCAAAAATATCAGACCAATACTCATAAAAAACAGATTCCAATTCCCCATCCGGTGTCGCCAAGGGTCTAAAATGCAACTCCAAATCCATTCCGCCTTTTAAAAGAGTAACGTGGTAGGAATGATTTCCGGGAATCTTTTGAAAGCCCTCTGCCAAAAGCAGTGCAAGTGCTTCTTCGAATCTGTCAAAAGGAACGTAAAAATCAACGTCACCCATATTGCGCAGAAGCGAATCGGGATATCGGTAAGCCGATGCCGCGCCCTTAATAATGCAATACGTTTTGTTGTTTTTGGTCATTAGATTATGCAAATATTTGTGAGAATGAAAGCAAAATAAATTCTCTTTTGTGCTCTCCTTCACGTGCTTTTGAACAAGAGCCGCAGTTTCCTCATCCAAAGGAAGCTCCTTGTAGTTTTGAAAGGCAAGCAAAGCGACCGCTTGCATCATTCCTTCGGAGAAGACCTCTTTCCAATCGACGTCTTGATCAAGCGTCAGGGGTGTCGAGAACAAGCCGTGCCCAACCAACGACAAAAGTGTTTTTTGAGATTTTGGCAAAAGAATATTCTCCACCCTGCTCACTCCCTTCTAAGAATGCAATGTCTTTTTTTATTTTCGCAAAATGTTGCAAGCTCTGCGAAAAACAGCCGAAGCCACCCTGCGGAAAGGACGCAGCAAGCTCCATAAAACTGCATACAAACGCAACCCAAAAGCCTGCGCCGATATACGCTTACCATCTCGCGAAAACGCAGTACATATAGCGATTATTTGCTCTTGTTGAACGTTTTTTTCGAGATGCACCTGGTTATCACCCACAAAGGTGTAGGTCTCGCCACAGCGCACCACGCGGTGCAAAATATACTGCCCGTTTGCGCGTTGAAAAAGCGCAACGTCGTATTTTTTCAGCCTTTTTGGGGGAGCAGATAACGTTACCGAATCTCTACCCTCGCGAATCAAAGGAAGCATACTGACGCCGTGCGGAAAGAACGTAACCGTTTGTCCGGCAGCCAGTTGCTCTCGAATGAGAGGCATCAATTCATCAAGTGTTACTTGTTTTTCATTCAAGGAAATCAAGTCCTTTCAGTTTTTGAACAAACGCATCAACGTCGTTTTGAGCAGTTTTTTCGTCTACGTCAAACTCAGACAAAATTGCTTTGACGAGATCTTCTGTGCTTGTTTCATTTTCAAGAACACTCCACAAAACCTTTGCAGCTTCGTTGAGCGTGATCATTCCGTTAAAATTCAACTCTGCTTCAACGGGGACAACAACGGTCTCGCCCGCGACCTCGCGGAGAACAAATCCTTTTTTCAGTTTCATTTTAGTTTTCCTTTCGCCCCGACATCGCCGCATAGGACATGCGAGCAGCTTCGGGATCCATATTGCAATCCATTTGCCAAACGGGAACCTCACAAAGGAGTTGATTCAGCAAATCCAAAAGCTTGCCTACGTAATCCGAATTTGTGTATTTTGGAGCTTGCTCAAAGATATCTTTGATAGCTCCCACTCCGCGATAAGGCTCAATTTTGTTCACGTCACCGCGACGCAAAACGCAAATTCCGCCCAAGGGGACACGCGTGTTGATGCTAATGTCGTGTTTGCCGCTCCACGGGGTGCCGTAGGCATACCATGTGCCGTCGATGCGGCGAAGAGCAGGCTTGTCGTCATTGAGAATGGTGACATCCTTGCCAAAAACCTCGAGCCATAGCTGTGTGTGCGTGGACTTGCCCGTTCCGCTGGGAGCGGAAAAGAGATACGCACGCCCATCCTTTACAACCGCAGAGGAATGCAGCATCATGCCGTTAAAGTCGACCAGTTGTGTGTAAAAGCTATATGCCGAGCAATAATATTCGCTCTCGTCTTCGGATATAAACGGGAATTTTTCGCGAAAGCTTTGCCACTTCGAATCGATCAAAATATCCGTTTTTTGCACACCGTCTGCAAGATAAGGAACCGCCTGCCGCTCGGTGCGCCCAAACGTATCCATTTCGACAATAAGGTCGGTGATTTGATAGTACCGTTTCATTGTTTTATACAGTTAAAAAAATCAATGCCATTCGCCCACATTGGAATCATCAAAGGGGGGATAGGTACCCAATTCTTTAACCGTCGTTTGCTCTGTTTCAACAGTGGTCACCTCTCCTCTATCGGGAAAAAGTGCGCTGTCACGTCCAAAAGCCAAGATAATAACGACAACCATCAAAACAACAGCTGCCGCAAGAATAGCAATTTTTACGTACTTGTTTTCAAACATATTTATAATTTCCTCTCTTTTGAATGTTTCGGCCTGGGGCACAAGTCCGAAAAGAGTCGGGCTCATGCCCCAGGCCGAAGCCTGGGGGCGCAATTAGAGATTATACCCAATTGGCGCTTGATGTATCATTTTTGCTCCATTCACCAAGATTGAAGGAGTCAAACTTACTACCGAAGAGAGAAGCGGTAATAACATCCTCTACTTCAAATTTTACTACCTCGATTTGAGGTGCTTGATATTTTTTCATAGTTTTCAAATCTCCTTTCATTATTTCTTAGTAGGATGCAAATATGCATAAGAAGAATCTGCAAACTTCATATAATCTTCAGCAAGAGCTACCATCACAGCCTCAGTGGATCTGCCACAGTAGGAAGCAATACTGTCTTGAACCTCGGTAATAATCGTCTCACCGTCTGCTCCGTAGATGGTGCAGGTAACAACCTGACGTGCATCAGCAAGAGTGAGGTCTTTCAGTTCAACTACAAAATCACCGGCAGTATCCACAGAGATAGTTCCATCAACAGTGCATTCTACTCCATAGTGATTTGTATAGGTAAATACTGCTTTCATGCCTTCTTGTTCCATGCTACTGCTGAACTTGAAGATCAACGAAGTTGTGTTATCAAATCTTGCACTCACACCCAACAAATATTCGCCGGATACATAATTGTTCGGGAAAGTAACAGTACCGGATGTTTGACCCAATTCTGCATTTGCAAGATTATCTTCGTTGTACTCGAAATACTTTTGAGCAGCTGCACCGTAATTCAACATATTGATAACAAGTGTTTTGAATTCAGGTGCTGCTTCAGCTGCGTTCAATCTCTTCATTGCATATTCACGAATGCTGGTGGTAAATACAGGACTCAATGCAACACCGTCTTTGGAAAAGATTTGAACAGAAACTTCATCCGTCATTTGCTTTGCTGCAAGACCACTAAATTCAACTGCGTAATATTGTTCGCCGTCGATAGTAACAACAGTCCAATCCAGACCCTCGCCATGAGTAAGTGTTACTTTTTCGATAGTACCCTTGCCGTCAGCAATCTTGTGAGTAATGATTACATAATCTCCGTTAGTCAAGCCGAACTTACCCTCGCCGCCGATAGCGAAGATGAGGGAGAGGCTGTTGCCAAATCTCATGTTGGTATACTCAACACCAACGGTAGTAACTACGTGGTAGGTGCCATTCGTATACTCTACTTTATTCAATTCACTACCGCTAATAACAGTCAAACCTTCAGGAGCAGTGAGAGTTGCGTCAACTACGAGCTTAAAGCTATCAATAGCTGCATCAGTCTTGAACTGACCAACAGTGTTCGCGCCTTCAAATACGTAGGTGGTCTTGGTTGTGTTGTTTCTCGTCCATGTGCCGAGAATGTTGAGCTTACTATTCTTAATAGTAATGGTCTTTTCACCGTAGTTGGAGTTGAGAACCGCTGCAACACCTGCGGTGATGTCTACGTTTTCGAGAACAACTGCGCCACTGTAGTCTACCTTTACACCGTAGTTCATGTTGCTAACAGTAACGTTCTTTACAGTGGTAAGAGCAGTTGCGGATGCAAGTTGTACAAAACCGTAACCGTAGTTCGCTGCGGTACAATCTTCGATGGTAACGTAGCTTGCACCACGAGTTTCAACTGCGTAGCCGTTGTAACCCTTGCCGTCGAAGTTTACATTCTTAATTGTAGTGTCTGCCTTGAGGATCATCTTGCCGGTGTAGGTCTTG
>JAFYRH010000131.1 GCA_017559555.1 Clostridia bacterium | reverse complement strand
CGCGGTGGGCGGTTATGTTTATTTTTGAGAATAGCGGTCGTAAGAAATTTTCACAAACTCTTTCCCAATGTCGATTGTGCAACCGTGTTCGGTGTATTTGTCGTAATGCTCTTTATGGTTGTAATATTCATCGAGCGACATCATAGATGCCCCACCCTGCTTATACAATTCCTCTATTTGTTTGAGAATGTAAGAATCAGAATAGGGATCGATCAGAGGCATACCAAAGTAGGCGTAAATATCGTTTTCTTTCTTTTCGTCCATTACAATACTACTGATCCACTGATCGATGTTTTCATAAACAGCATCTTTTCCTTTTTGCAAAAAAATGTCTATGCTGTTCATTACGTTTTTCACCATATCAAGAACTCGTTCTTCGGAACAATCTGCTATGGGAGCGAATGTCAAATCTCTCGGTACAGCGCCATATGCCATACACCGTTTACTAAATTTTCCCGAGTAATCGGAATATTCTTGACCAAAGTTCGTAAACTGTACGCCTACAGCAAAATTGATGGTTTCGTCAGGCACGCGGATGATAATCTTGGTAATACCATCCGCCGCTTCTTTGGCGTAATCCCTTGTTCCCGTTTTTTCAAAGCCATAGGAAAGCATTTGCTCTTTGATAAGTTTGTTAAAAAGACGTTTTTCCATATTGGTACGTTTCCTTTTTCTTTAGATAACCTCAAAAATCAAGGGCCTCTTCTCGGGTGCTTCTGCCGTGATGGTAGTAGCATTCAAGAGCGTTCGCTCTGCGGCATCCAAGAGAGAGGCGTTGGAGGTGTAAAGCACTGCGAGAGTGTCGCCTGCGTTTACATAGTCGCCTGTCTTCTTTTGGATCATATATCCTGCCGTGAGGTCGATTGCATCCTCTTTGGTGTTGCGTCCGGCTCCGAGGAGCAGGCTTGCAAGTCCGTACTTTTCGGTATCAACACTTGCAATGTATCCGCTCTGTGTCACCTTAACCTCGCGGCTATAGGGCGCGGTTGCGAACTTTTCGGGGTGATAGATATATTCGGGGTCACCGCCCTGCGCCTTGACCATCTTTGCAAATGTGTCAAGCGCTTTGCCCGAGGTGATGGCATCCTCTGCCAATGCGCGACATTCTTCAAGAGTGCCCTTGTCAGCAAGGAACAAAATTTGAGATGCGAGTGCGAGGGAAAGCTCTACGAGATCTTCGGGGCCCTTGCCCTGCAATGCTTCAATCGCCTCAACAACCTCAAGGGAGTTACCTACGGCATAGCCAAGGGGTCTATCCATATCGGTGATGAGCGCGCTGATGCGCTTGCCTGCTCTCTTGCCGATGGCTACCATCAGCTTTGCGAGTGTGCGGCTGTCCTCAAGCTCTTTCATAAAGGAACCGCTACCCGTCTTTACATCGAGCACGATGCAATCATCGTCGGCGGCAAGCTTTTTGCCCATAATGCTGGAAGCGATGAGGGGCATACTGTCAACCGTTGCGGTAACGTCGCGCAGAGCGTAAAGCATTTTGTCGGCAGGTGCGAGCGTTGCGCTCTGACCAACAATCGCGATGCCCGTCTCGTTAACGATGTTTTCAAATTCGCTTACTGCCAAGCCGGTGCAAAAACCGGGAATGGCTTCAAGCTTATCGATGGTTCCACCCGTGTGACCGAGTCCGCGACCGCTCATTTTGGCAACGGTCAGCCCCAAGGATGCCACGATGGGAGCAACAACAAGACTGGTCTTGTCGCCAACACCGCCCGTGGAGTGCTTATCTACGCGAAGCCCCTTGATGCGAGAGGTATCGAGGCGTTCGCCCGAATCGCGCACCGCGAGGGTGAGCTCGGTGGTCTCCTCATCGCTCATACCGCGGAAGAAGATTGCCATGCAAAGAGCCGCGGCTTGATAATCGGGAATTTCTCCCTTGCTATATCCTTCGATAAAAGCACGAATTTCCTCGGCGGACAAAGCCTCACCGTCGCGCTTTTTCTTAATGACGTCATACATTCTCATAGGTTTATTCTCCCTTCAAATCGGCAGGGCCGAAGGATGTGGGAAGGAGCTCGGCAAGTGTGTAGGATGTTACACCATCGGTTGTGCCGAGAAGCACACGAAAGGTTTCAGGCTCGCAGAACTCACGCAGTACCTGACGGCAAACACCGCAAGGCGCGCAGAATTTGCCCTTCTCGCCCTTGGGAGCGCCAAGCACAGCTATTGCTGCGAAATTGCTTTCTCCCTCGCTAATGGCCTTAAAAACGGCTGTACGCTCGGCGCAGTTGGTGGGAGTGTAAGAGGAACTCTCAACATTGCAACCCGTGTAAACCTTGCCGTCGCAGGTCAAAAGAGCCGCGCCTACCGCAAAATTCGAATAAGGACAGTAAGAGAACTTACGTGCCTCTTCGGCAAACTGCATCAATTCAAGATCGGTCATATCTTACTCCCCTTTCGCAACAGCGGAGTAGAAGCTCTCGCCTGCGATACCGCCATCGGTAATGCCAAAAGCCTCAAGAACGGTGGCACCAATATCGGCAAAGGATGTGCGTGTGCCAAGGTCAACCCCCTCGCGAATGCCCTTGCCAAAGATCAGCATAGGTGTGTGCTCACGCGAGTGGTCGGTGGAAGGTGTGGAGGGGTCACAACCGTGGTCGGCAGTGATGATGCAAATGTCGTCCTCTTTCATTCTTTCGATAAATCCGCCAAGCCAGGCGTCAAACTCGGTCAGAGCTTGTGCATATCCTGCAACGTTGTTGCGGTGACCGAATACCATATCAAAATCAACAAGGTTGGTAAAGCAAAGGCCCGTAAAATCACGCGCGGCAATTTGGTCGGTCATAGCCATGCCACCTGCATTGTTTGGGGTAGGATTGCTTTCACTAAAGCCCTTGCCTGCAAAGATATCATAGATCTTGCCAACGGAAATGGTAGCAAAGCCTCTTTCTTGCAACACGTCCGCAATGGTGTTTGCAGGAGGAATCAAGGAATAGTCGTGGCGGCGAGGGGTGCGCGCGTAAGGATGCTCACCCGTAAAGGGACGTGCGATAACGCGACCTACGGCATGCTCACCTGTAAGAAGCTCACGTGCGATTTCGCAATAGCGGTAAAGCTCATTGATAGGAACGATATCCTCGTGTGCGGCAATTTGGAAAACGCTATCGGCAGACGTATAAACGATGAGTGCACCGGTTTTGCAATGCTCGTCACCGTAGTCGCGAATAACGTCGGTTCCCGAATACGGCAGATTGCAAATGGTCTTGCGACCGGTTCTCTTTTCAAACTCTGCAATCAGCTCTGTCGGGAATCCACCCGGATACGTGGGGAGCGGTTGAGGCGAAATAATGCCTGCAATCTCCCAGTGTCCAATGGTTGTATCCTTGCCCATAGAGGTCTCGCGCATACGCGCAAAGGATGCCTTGGGAGCCTCTATGCCACCGCCAACACCTTCGATGTTGAACAGTCCAAGAGCCTCCAAATTCGGGCAGGAAAAGTTGGGATGGTTACGAATAGCGCCAACGGTGTTGCTACCTGCATCGCCAAAGTTAGCGGCATCGGGAAGCTCACCGATTCCAACGCTATCCAACACAATTAAAAATACTCTTTTGGTCATAGCTTTTTCTTTTACGCCAAGTTGAGCGCGATCTTCATCATTGCGGTGAAGGAATTTTGACGCTCTTCAGCGGTTGTATTCTCCTCGGGATAAATAAAGGAATCGCTTACGGTGCAAATACAAAGAGCTTTTTTGCCGGCACGTGCAGCATTGCAGTAAAGAGCAGCAGACTCCATCTCTACACCAAGTACGCCCATCTTTGCCCAATCCATACCGGAGTTAGCTTCGTCATAGAAAATATCGGACGAGAAGATGTTGCCTACCTTGTAGTTAACGCCTGCCTTTTCGCATTCCTCGGCAGCCTTGCGAACGAGATCGAAGTCAGCAATGGGAGCGAAAGTGCCGGGCAGCTTATATTGCATAGCATAGTTGCCGTTTGTGCAAGCGCCCATAGCAACAATGATGTCACGTGCGTGCAGATCGGGGTGGAAAGAACCGCAGGTGCCTACGCGAATGATGGTGTCAACATCATAGAAGTTGAACAGCTCATAGGAATAGATACCGATAGAGGGTTGACCCATACCGGATGCCATTACGGTTACTTTTTTACCATTGTATTCACCCGTGTAGCCGTGAACGCCGCGAACGTCGTTAACGAGAACGGGATTTGTGAGAAAATTCTTTGCGATAAATTCGGAGCGCAAAGGGTCACCGGGCATCAGCACGGTCTTTGCGATATCTTCTTTTTTAGCGGAAATGTGGGGGGTCGGAACTGCCATAGCTACATTCTCCTTTTCAATATTAGTATCCACCGTTGTCGGTGTTTTTGATGATCTTTACTACGCGGCTGGTGCCAAGACGGTCGGCACCGAGGTTGATGAAGTCCTCAGCATCTTGCAAGCTTGCAATGCCGCCCGCTGCCTTTACTTTTACGTGTGCGCCTACGTTTGCACGCATCAAGGCTACGTCCTCGCGTGTTGCACCTGCGGTTGAGAAGCCGGTAGAGGTTTTGATATAGTCAGCGCCGGACTCGGTAACGATGCGGCACATACGAAGCTTTTCATCTTCATTCAAAAGACAAGTTTCGATAATAACCTTGAGGATCTTCTCACCGCAAACCTTTTTGATAGCGCGGATCTCTTCAAGAATCTTATCATCGTTGCCTGCTTTGAGGTCGCCTACGTGAATAACCATATCGATTTCATCAGCACCCTCACGGAGAGCCTCTGCGGTTTCAAAGCACTTTACAGCGGTGGTGCTATCACCGTTCGGGAAGCCGATAACAGTGCAAATAGCAAGACGGTCGCCTACGTATTCTTTTGCTTGCTTTACATAGCAAGGGGGAATGCAAACAGATGCGGTTTGGTATTTCATACCGTCGTCGCAAATCGCGCGAATTTCTTCCCAAGTTGCGGTTTGCAACAAAAGGGTGTGGTCACAGCGTCCTAAAATTTCGGTTATATTCATAGTAATATAGCCTCCTTATCATATTTTTCCATCTTTATTTTAACATTTTTATATAAAAATTGCAAGACCTTATGCAAAAAAAGACACACAAAAGCATTCTTTTTGGGGCAACAGAGGGAGACCTTTGCAGGTCTCCCTCGTTTTTGCTTTAAAAACAGTTTGAATTATTCGCCAAGAATGTACTTCATTTCGTCGCTTGTGAAGCCGAACAGCCTACCAAGATTAGTCAGTGTTTCTTTGTCTGCCGCCTTTTCTTCTTCGGTTTCATACTCGGTGGTCTCGTAGTAGTTCCTCATAGCATCTTCGAGCTCTTGCTTCTCATTCTTTGCTTCGTCCTGTTGCAGCATTTCCTGCATACCGAAAGCATCCTCGCCAAGCTTATCGGCATTGTTGTTCAAGGAGTGCTTGATGGACTCGGAGGACATAAAGGTATCAACAGTGCCTGCGGCATCCTTACCAAGAACACTGTTCTCATCGCCGAATACGGATTGTATCGGAGCCTCGCCACTGGTTACATTGTTGCTTGCAGAGGTAACAAGGTTCATAACGTCGCTGAGTGCTTCTGCTTCCTTAGCACACTCTTCCTCGGTCATGTCGGCACTACCCATATAGCCGAATACGTCGGAGATAATAGGAGCCGCGGTGCTGGATTGCTCTGCATCGAGACCGTAGTCTTCGGAGAGTCTTTCTTCGGTGATGTAAGATTCGATCATACCTGCAGTTTGTTGGTTCAAATCCTTCAAAACTACAGAGAGGTCAGCTTGGTTCATACCCTCTTCGGTGCTGGAGTTCATGTTTTGAAGAACATCCATGGTGTTGGAGATGGTCTTAAAGGTCTTTGCATAGTCAACGGGAGTGCCGTCTGCATTCTTTGCAGTACCCTTAACACCAAGTTGAGTTGCAGTACCGATATCCATGTTTGCAGCATCTCTTACCATAGAGGATTGAATGATTGCGATGAAGAGGTTTGTGGTGCGTTCTTCACCAACAGACTCGGAATCGCGCAAGGAGTTGAGAATGTTACCTACGGAGGTTGCCATAGTACCAATGTTGATTTCGCCGGAAAGATCGTTCATCAAGCTGCCTGCTTGAGAGAAGATACCGCCAATAGCATCTGCTTCAACCTTGGCATCAAAATCGCCAACCTTGTCAACGTCTACAACAACTTCATCCATAAAGATCAAGAGAGATCTTTCTTTCATTGTTTCTGCGCTTTGCAGAGCAATGGTGTTTTCAAAGGTAGAGGTGGTATAGAATTTCTTTTGAATAGCATAGCTGTATTTGGAATTAACCTTTGTATCAACAAACAATGTGTCAAGATTTTTCTTAAGTGTTACGCCAACGATTGCTTCGTAAAGAGCACCTTCGTTGGTGCCGAGCATTGCTTGTGCCTCAGTATCGAGCATGCTTGCTACATCCTCTTTGTTAAAGCCTTCGCTCTTAACGTCCTGTGCGGAGAGGTTATAGATCATTCTTGCCAAAATTGCGGGAGCACTGTTGACAGTTTCGTTGTCAATATCTTCAAGCAAAGAAGGAGTGCCGATTTGGCTTGCGCTTGCAGCGTATGCCGCAAAGAAGGATTGAACATCTTCAGCAGCAATCGCACCCTCACCCGCCTCGTTTACAATGCCTTGAATCATTGCTACGGAGTAAAGATCGATTACTTGCTTATCGATAGCAATACCTGCATTGTCAAATGCTTCGGTAAGTTTGGGGGAAAGTTGGTTAACCTTTTCTGCATCGTCAAGACCCTTTACGCTTTCAAGGTCAGAGGCGATGGTACCCATCAAATCATTGTAAAGTGCAGTTGCATCCTCTTGAACGCCCACTGCATTGGCAATTGCCTGAATACCAATGTTGGTAACCTCGGGAATGAGGCACTTCATGCTGGAGTTTTCACCCAAAACAAGAATTACGTTTTTAATGGTGCTACCGCCTGCAAGCTCTTCCAACAAAACATCGGTGTTATCCATATTGGCAAAAACACCGCCCTTGATGAGCTCACTTGCCATTTTGGCAACAGTGGTAAGGTCAGATTTAAACTTCTTAGAATTTCTTGCATCTTCATGTACGATGGTGACTACTTTGGTAATCAGTCCACCGAACATTTCATTGTCTGCCATGGGAACAGACTCTTCACCGTTTACCATATCCTCGGTAAGCAGAACAACTGCTTGAGAAGCGAGGGTGGTGAGGAGCTTAGAGTTGGTCAAATGCTTAACCGCAGCAACCAAATTATTTGCTTCTTCTACACCGTAGCTGGTGGGAGCACCGTCTTTGGTCAACGGCAATACGTTGCTTGCCACATTCATAATGGAATTCAGCTCGCTCTTGATGTAAACAACGTCTCCGTCAACTGTAAAGGAGGTAATTTCATCGATGAGCATATCACCGCCAACAGCGCGGAACAACTCAACCGTTGTGCCCTCGGTAACGGGCTTGATGTAGTTTTCGGAAAGTTCCTCGATTATACCTTGCGTTTCGTCATCGATTTGATCTACGTCGGCAATAAAGTCTACAACGTCATCTGCCAAGCTGCCGTAAAAGGTTACAGGAACCAAAACAACCAGCAAAACGATGAATGCAGAAATTGCAGACCACGCAAAGCTTCTTGCCTTTGCATAAGGAAGATTCTTTTTGTTGCTCTTTCTGATAGCTCTGCCTGCAATGATGATAACAAGCAGATAAATAACGTTGGTCAAAATAGCAAACGCGATGTACAAAACAACAAATATCAAAGGAGAGATCAATGCTGCGGGAACGCCGATAGCAAACTCAAGCAACAGGTCGGAACCGTTGATAAGATCCATAACCATTGCCGGAAGAGAGGGGATTTGGGGAAGGATTGTATCCTGAACAAAGCTCGGATCAACAAGAGTCGT
>JAFYRH010000130.1 GCA_017559555.1 Clostridia bacterium | reverse complement strand
GGAAGAGTTTCATTACACCCCAAATAATGCCGAGAGAGACGGCAAGCACCGCCATTTTTGCCACCCAAGCAGGCAGACGAGCCATTTTGCGCTCGATTTTTTGTTTGAGGATTGGATAGTATCCCGAGAGGAGTGCATAAAAGAGAACGGGAGTTTTAAGCGGAAGAAGTAGAAAAGCCACCAAGGAGGTAACGATCCAAACCAACCACGGGTAAATGCCGCCCATTTCAATCACTGCATAAACGGTCAAAAGGGAAGCGAAAATAGCAAAGGTGAGGTCAAGAACTTCAACAATCGAGCCGAGTCCCAATACCACAACTCCCAGGGCGCAAAGCATAGCACTAACGGTCAAGTATTTGACCTGAGTGGATGTTTTTTTTGACATAACGTCCTCCGTATCAGCAGCAGCGAATCAAGTCGCCGCCCATCATTTCGCAGCAACAGTCAGCACAAATCAGTTGTGTGCAGCAGTTGCAAGTATCATCACTTCTCGCGGCGGTATGATAGCCATAGCCGTAGCCTGCCGTTTGCGAGCGGAGTTGATCGCGAGCCATGCGGTATTCTTGATTGTAAGGATCCATTGCACACGCACGGTCAAACATGTGTTGCGCATCGGTAAAATAGCCGCGTTTATAAACGGTGCAACCCATCAAAAAGAACCATTCCGCGTTTTGCATTGTGGGAGGCATCGAACGCAAAATTTGTTCTGCTTGCAAAATCTCATTGTTGTTGATGAGTCTGCGCACCTCTGCAAAACGGCTGTCGCCGGTAGAGGAGTTTGCACCCGGATTGCCGTTATAATGGTAGTTGTTTCCATTTTGCGCTTGGGAGCCACCTGCGCGCATTTTTTGAATTTCCTCGTATGCGGCATTAACCTCTTTCATCTTTTCACTTGCAAGGTCGGCAAGGTCACTGTCGCGATATTTATCGGGGTGATATTTACGCGCAAGGTCACGGTATGCTTTTTTAACTTCTTCATCGGTGGCGTTGGGGGATACCCCCAATACCTCATAAGGGTTTTTCATTTTCGTCAGTTTCACCTTTCCAAGCTTTTTGCAAAACACGGTCGGCAACCTTGGGCAGACCGAGATAAAGAATATTACAAAGAATTTCCCGAATTTCGGGGGTGGGGAAGTTGTCAATCAGTAGAAATGCATTCTCTGCATCGGCAAGATAACGCTTCAAAGAGAGGGCAACGCTTTGAGCATTCTCCTCTGTCATTTCGGCACCGAACAGGCGTACAAAGGGGTTAAACGAGCCGCTTTTGAGGTCGTCGCGGTAATCGTCCGCGGCATCAATCAAATAGATCCAATGTCCAATCGCGCGGCCAAACGTTTTTGCGATGCGCGCTTCAACGCCCTCAAGTCCCTCGGAGAGGACAGAAGCCATCAAATTGCCAAAAATGGCGGCAGGCGCATCGGCGCTCGGGGGCGCGGTGGTATCTTTTTCGTAAGCGCGCAATTCTTGCAGCAAAGAACTAACAGTGCTATCCAATATGGGATGGCGACGCTTTGCGCGACGGTAAGCCCGTGAGAAGAACCCGGAAGCCACAAGTGCACGCAATTTTTTGAATCCTTTTTCGTCGTCTACGTCGTCGCGGCATTTGTGATAGGTGAGAATCGCCGAAGCATCCGCACAGTATGCAAGAGAGGGGGACTCAATCGCCATATTCTGCTTTTTTAAGGGATGAACAAAACAACGCTTTTTTTGAAGCTCCATTTTTTCGTTTGTCAAGGACATACGAAAAGCCGCCAAAAAAGCGAAGTCATAGCTGAGCGAAAGACGGGAGCACTGACCGGTGCACTTGCCCATTTGGCGGCAAAGACCGCAATAAATGGCGCGGTAACACTCTCCGTCGCGCAAGCGCAATTCGGGAGAGTCGGTGCGAATGTAGCCCAGCATGTTCTCACTCCTTTCAAAAGTTTACTCTTATCTTATATATGATACCTCATTTATCAGTAAATTGCAAGAATATTTTGTGTTTTTTTGCGAAACTTTTTCCCCATACAAATTTTAAAAAGGAAGAAAATAAAAAAATCCGAAAAAAATGCAAAAAAACTCTTGACAAATTGGGAAGAATGGTGTATAATAACACAGAAAACAAAGCAGAGCTCTCCGCTCTCACCTTCCTGCAAATGGGCAGTCGGGTTAATAAACGCCTTTATGCCACTATCTTAAGTGGTTTTGTGCCGTGCGGAGACTTGTGTCTTTGTACGGTTATTTTTTATTTCGCTTGGAGGTGTTTAACTATTAGCGCAAAAGAGAAAGAAAACCTGCTTAACGAGGAAATTACCGCGAAGGAAGTACGCCTCATTGGTGCCGATGGCGAAACGCTTGGCATTATGAGTTCCGATAAAGCATTGGAAATCGCGTATGACCAGGGCATGGACCTTGTTTTAATGTCAGGGCAGGCTGTTCCCCCCGTATGCAAAATTATGGACTATGGCAAGTTCCGTTTTGAACGCGAAAAGCGCGAAAAGGAAGCCAAAAAGAAGCAGCAGACCATCGAGCTTAAAGAAATTCAGCTCTCCTGCCGCATCGACACCCACGATTTTGAAACAAAGGCAAATCACGCACGTCGCTTTTTGAGCGATGGCAACAAGGTTCGCGTTGTTATGAAGTTCAAGGGCAGAGAAATGAGCCATATGAACATCGGTAAAGAAATCCTTGAAAAATTCGAGGCTGCTTGCTCCGAGCTCGGCACTGTTGATAAGAAGCCGGTTCTCGATGGCAGATTTATGAGCATGGTTATCTCACCTGTTAAGGCGAAGTAATCAAAACCGTACCACAGCATTACTAAGTATTTTATACTTCGGCTATCGCCGAAAGAGAAAAGGAGTTAGAAAAATGGGAAAAATCAAAACACATAAGGCTTCGGCCAAGAGATTTTCCGTAACTGCAAACGGCAAGGTCAAAATGTTCCACACCTCTCACCGTCACAACACCGGTAAAAAGGATGCCAAGAGAATCAGACATCTGCGCTCCAGCGCAATGGTTGAAGGTAAGATGGCAACCAACATCAAGACATTGGTTCTGAAGTAATAAGAAAGGGAGGAATTAAAAAATGGCAAGAGTTAAGGGCGCAATGATGACGCGCAAGAGAAGAAAGTCCACACTTAAGGCTGCCAAGGGCTACTGGGGTGCAAAATCTAAGCACTTTAAGATGGCTAAGCAAGCCGTAATGAAGAGCGGCAACTACGCATTCGCTGGCAGAAAGCAAAAGAAGAGAGACTTCCGTTCTCTCTGGATCACCAGAATTTCCGCACAAGCAAAGGTTAACGGAATGAACTATTCCACCCTTATGCACGGTCTTAAGGTTGCAGGCATCGAGCTCAACCGCAAGATGCTCGCTGAAATCGCTGTTTCCGATAAGGAAGCTTTTGCAGCACTCTGCGCACAAGCAAAGGCAGCACTTTAATTGTGATAAAAAACCCGATGGTTTCATCGGGTTTTTGTCATACATAGATGTTTTTTCATCCTGCATTTTGCCACAAAAAAGAGCGCAAAATGCACCAAAAGGAGAATAGAATTTATGCTTTTTACAGGGGAAATTATCCGTTCCAGACAAAATAAAAACATCGTCGAGCTTTGTAAATTGACCGATAGAAAAGCGCGTGAAGCAACCAAAACTTTCCGCTTTGACGGTATCAAATTGCTCGAAGAAGCCATCAAAAACGACGTGGAAATCTGCGCCGTCTTTTTGTCGTCCACGGCACAAGAGAGGGTACTTGATTTTCTGCGTGGACGCTTTGGTGGCGCGTATGAGGATAAAATTGAGAAGTGTTTTGTGGTGTCGGATGATATTTTTGATAAAATTTCTGAAGAAAAATCGCCCGAAGGCGTAATAACTATTGCAAAATATATTGACAAATTGCAAAAAAATGCTACAATATATAATAGCGTTCATTTTTCCGAGATGAAAAATGAGCATATTGTGCTTCTTGAATCGGTGCGCGATCCCTCCAACGTCGGTGCAATCATTCGCTCGGCTGCTGCCATTGGCATCGATCGCCTGATTTTGAGTGCAGACTGTGCCGACATCTACCATCCGCGCGCAGTTCGCGGCTCAATGGGCACACTCTTTAACCAACGCATCGATCGCGTGAGCGACCTTGCCGCAACCGTTACGGAAATGCGCAAGAGCGGACGACGCGTTTTTGCCGCCGCACTTGATGATAGGGCATTGTCACTTGGAGAATTTGAAATTCTCGCAGGAGATGCAGTGGTTATCGGCAACGAGGGACACGGACTCTCGCAGGAAGTGATTGCCGCTTGCGGCAACAGTGTCATTATTCCCATGAGCGAGCGTGCCGAATCCTTTAATGCTGCCGTTGCAGCTTCCATTTTGATGTGGGAGTTTGCAAAGGGAAAATAATTTGATTTTGAAAGAGAGGAGAATAGGGTATGAAGAGCAAAGACACCTTGTATTGGATATGGCTATCGGATGCGCTTGGCGCAGGTTCTTCTGCTTTTCGCCGTATCATCTCTCTTTTCGATACGCCTTTCGATGTCTTTCGTGCGGAAGAAACAGAGATCGAGCAGGTTTCGGGTTTGACCGAACGTGCCAAGCGAGCACTTTGCGATAAGAGCTTGGAGCGCGCTACCGAAATTCTTGACCAATGCCAACGCGAGGGAATCGGTATCCTGACTTATGATGAGGATGCTTATCCGCGTGCTTTGCGCGAGATTCAAAAGCCGCCCATGGTTTTATACTATCGCGGCAATTTGCCCGATTTCAATCGCAATCTTTGCGTGGGTGTTGTAGGAACGCGCAGTATGAGTGCATACGGAATGCGTCAGGCGTATAAAATGTCGTATGAGCTTGCCTCTGCGGGCGCACTTGTCGTCAGCGGTATGGCAAAGGGTATCGACGGTGTTGCGGCGGCAGCCGCACTCAAAGCAGGCGGCACAACCGTTGCCGTGCTTGGTTGTGGTGTTGATGTTGTTTATCCGACACATCACCGCGCATTAAGCCAAGAAATTGCTAAAAATGGTGTTATCCTCTCCGAGTATGCTCCGGGAACGCGACCGAACAGCTATCATTTTCCTATGCGCAACCGCATCATCAGCGGCTTGTCACAAGCCACGGTCGTAGTTGAGGCAGGAATGGGGAGCGGTTCGCTCATTACCGCCAAAGAGGCTATCCTGCAAGGTCGCGACGTGTTTGCTCTCCCTGCCAACGTGGGCAGTAAAGGGGCAGACGGTACAAACGGACTTTTGCGCGACGGAGCAAAAATGGTGCTTTCCACCGAGGATATCCTCGAACCGTATCAGTACACTTATGCCGAGTCTCTCAATTTGGAGGCGTTCAAAGCGAGCAAGTCTTTAACAGATATTGATCTTACACATCTCGCATCCCTCGGTGTCATCGATCTTTCGACAGATCCGTCCGGAGAGAGGAAAATGAGTCTTTCGCCTTCGGCTCCCGAGCCCAAGGAAAAGAAAGCCGCAAAGCCGCGCGCAACGTCTGCCAAGCAGGAAAAGCGCGTTGAACCCCAAAAGGATAGGGAAGAGCAAAAGCCTATTCCACAAGTTGCGGTACGCACACCGATTCCCGAGGCGACTTTGGCAACGCTTACACCGGCACAAAAGACAATTTTAGAAGCCATCCCCGATGACGGCACACTTTCTGCCGACGCGATTTACGCGCTCGAGCTTCCGCGTGCCGATCTTATGGCGGCACTTACTATGCTTGAGATTATGGGTCTTGTACAAAAGCTACCCGGCTCTCTTTACAAAAAGGCATAACCGAATTTGACAACAACTTTACGAAGAAATATATAGAACCGAACCAACGAAAGGAACGAAAACAGAATGGCAACTAATCTTGTGATATTGGAGTC
>JAFYRH010000129.1 GCA_017559555.1 Clostridia bacterium | reverse complement strand
TCATCAAACTGGAGTTTTCGGTTTTCATCAAACGCTTTGGCTTGGATGCAGAACCTGCACCCGAAGAGAAAGAAGCCGCTCCCGTAGCTGTGGCACCGATGGATTGTGCAAAGGTTTCCGCTCTTGAGGTTATCGCGCTTGTCTACAAAGATGGCGCCCTCACACTCTCGGACGGTTCCTCTGCTTGGACGTGTGAGAATGGGGAAGTGACCGCTCGACTTGCCGGCAAAACCGTTGTTTGTTACGATTCCAAATCGCTTTATAAAAATCCCGCGCTTTCTTTTTTGCGCGAGTGCCGCGTATACGACTTGATGCTTGGTGCATATCTTGCCAATTCTTCCAAGAGCAATTTTGACCTTTCAAGTCTCGTTTCCGATTATCTTGGCGAGGTTATGTCGCCCGATGTTCCCACCGCCGCATATATTGCGCGCCTTTATCCGCTCATTTCCCAAGCGGTAGAGGAAAGCGGACAAACTTCTCTTTTGACCGACCTCGAGGCGCCGCTCGCGCTTGTTCTTGCCGATATGGAAATGGCAGGCTTCCGCATTGACCGCGAGGGTATTGCCAAATACGGTGAGCAGCTCACCACCGTTGCCGAAGCGCTCGAGGCACAGATTTATTTCCACGCAGGGCAGGAGTTCAACATCAATTCTCCCAAGCAGCTTGGCGAGATTCTCTTTGACGTTCTCGGCTTGCCGCACGCCAAAAAGACCAAAACGGGATATTCGACCAATGCCGAAATTCTCGAAAAACTCCGTCCCGCACATCCCATTGTGCAGGATATTCTCGATTACCGTCAAGTAACAAAATTGCGTAGCACCTACGTCGAAGGACTTCTCAAAGTAGCCGACGAAAACGGACGCGTGCACACGCATTTCAAGCAAACGGGTACGGCTACGGGACGTCTTTCTTCCACCGAGCCCAACCTGCAAAACATTCCCGTTCGCACCGAGCTTGGCAGAGAACTGCGCCGTTTCTTCCTGCCCGAAAACGAAGATTATGTTATCATCGATGCCGACTATTCGCAAATTGAATTGCGACTCTTGGCGCATATTTCAAACGATGCCAATATGATTCGTGCCTTCCGCGAGGGTATTGACGTTCACACATCCACTGCCGCAACCGTGTTTGGCGTTGCCGAGTCTGCGGTGACTTCCGAGCTCCGCAAGCGTGCAAAGGCGGTCAACTTTGGCATTATGTATGGCATTGGCGCATTCTCGCTCTCCGACGACATCGGTGTTTCGCGTGCCGAGGCGCAGGACTATATCGACCAATACCTTGCCGGATATCCCGGTATCGATGCCTATCTCAAAAATACCATTCAACAAGCCTACGAGGATGCTTACGTGACGACTCTCTTTGGACGTCGCCGTTACATTCCCGAACTCAAGGCAAGCAATGGCATTCAACGCAAGTTTGGCGAACGCGTGGCGATGAACAGCCCCATCCAAGGCACCGCCGCCGATATCATCAAGCTCGCCATGGTGCGCGTTCACAATCGCCTGCGCGAAGAGGGCATCGATGCCCGACTCATCCTGCAGGTGCACGATGAACTCCTCATCGAAGCTCACCGTTCCGTTGCCGACCGCGCCCGCGAGATCCTCAAATTTGAGATGGAAAATGCCGTTACTTACTCCGTTCCCCTCGATGTGGACATCCACATCGGCAACAACTGGTACGAGGCGAAGTAAGGGGACGCGAGAGGATGCGAATTGTGGGGGAACTTTTGGAGAAAAGCATCGCAACGTTCCGTTGCTGCGGTAATATTTCGCAAGCGAAATATTATCTTCCCCCACGCCCCCCTCAAAACTTTCGC
>JAFYRH010000128.1 GCA_017559555.1 Clostridia bacterium | reverse complement strand
CCCTATGACGCGTGAGATCTTTATTGATGCCGACGACTTTGCAGAGGTTCCGCCTCCCAAGTTCTTCCGCCTCAAGCCCGATGGCGAGGTCCGCTTGATGGGCGGTTATATCATCAAGTACGCAGGCATCGAAAAGAACGAGGATGGCTCTATTAAGTGCATTCACGCAACGGCTGACCTTGAAACCGGCAACGGTATGCCCGCTGACGGACGCAAGATCAAAGGTACCATTCATTGGCTCTCCGCTAAGTATGCCGTTCCTGCAACCTTTATGCTTTACGACCGTCTCTTCAACATTGAAAACACCGCAGACGTTCCCGAGGGCAAGACCTATTTGGATTTCCTCAATCCCGATTCTCTTACCAAGATTGAGAACGCAGTTGTGGAGCCTTCCCTTGCTGATGCAAATGCCGGCGAACAGTTCCAATTCGTTCGTACGGGATATTTCTGCAAGGATACCAAAAATGCGAACACCTTTAACCGCGTTGTCGGACTTAAGGATAGCTTCCCCAAAAACTAAAAATCACAAAAAAAGGCTCGCCTTTTGGCGAGCCTTGCTATACGAAAGGAAAAGTTTATGCTTTCGAATGAAATTTGCACAACCTATCAGTCAATTCTCATAGAGGAGCTTCAACCTGCCATGGGTTGCACCGAGCCGATTGCCATTGCGTACGCATCCGCACTGATGCGCGACGCCCTTGGTGATATTCCTACCGAAATTGAGATTTCTTTGAGCGGTAACATTATCAAAAACGTAAAAAGCGTTATTGTTCCCGCAACGGGCGGTATGCACGGCATTGAAGCGGCAGTTGCTGCAGGTGTTATTTCGGGTAGATTTGATAAAAAGCTCGAGCTCTTGTCGGTGCTTGGCGAGGATGAACGCATTACCCTGCGCTCCTACCTCAAAAAAACGCCTATTCGCGTATCAGAACTGAAATCGGGTTGCACATTTGACCTTTTGATTACGGGAAAAAGCGATGAAAATTCCGCTCGCGTGCAAATTTCGGGCTATCACACCAATATCGTTATGGTAGAACGTAACGGTGAAAGCATTCTTGAGCGCTACATCGAAAAAGAAGCAAAAGAACATAGCACAAAAAATGAGGCAAACCGTTCCCTTTTGTCGGTTGAAAACATCATTGAATTTGCCGACACTACACCGCTGGACGAGCTTCGTCCCTACCTTTTGCGCCAGATCAAAATGAATATGGACATCGCCGAGGAAGGTTTGAAGAATCCTTACGGTGCTTCTATTGGTCAGTTGATTTTGGGAGACGGAAACGTCAGCATCAAAGACAAAGCGCGCGCTTATGCCGCTGCAGGCTCGGATGCACGCATGAGCGGATGTGAGTTCCCTGTTTGCATTCTTTCGGAAAGCGGAAACCAAGGTATTACCGCATCTGTTCCCGTTATCATTTATGCACAAGAAACCGGCAAGAGCGAAGAAGAGCTTTTGCGTGCTTTGATTGTAGCAGACCTCATTACCGTACATCAAAAGACGGGAATTGGATGTCTCTCTGCTTACTGCGGTGCTATTAGCGCAGGTGTAGGTGCAGGTGCAGGTGTTTGTTACCTCGAAGGTGGAAAATTCCACGAAATTGCACACACTCTCGTCAATGCGGTGGCTATTCTTTCGGGTACCATTTGCGACGGTGCAAAGCCCTCCTGCGCGGCAAAGATCGCGATGGCGGTGGAAGCCGGCTTTATGGGTTGGGAGATGGCAAAATCGGGACGCGAATTCTTTGGCGGTGACGGAATCGTTACCAAGGGAGTTGAGAATACCATTCGCAACGTTGGTCAACTTGCACGCGACGGCATGATGGAAACCGACCGCGAAATCATTCGCATTATGCTTGGAAAGCCGTAAAATATGATATAAAAAAGAAGCGACTTGAAGTCGCTTCTTTTTTATTCCAAAATTTCTTCTCCCTTTGTTCCTCGTTGGAAGAAGTCCTTGATTTTGCTGATTTTGTTGATGCCGATGAGTTCGGAGAACATTTTTTGTATGGTTTCGTGCACCTTAGGGTCAAGGTTTTTGGTGTGCGAGAACCACTTTTTGCGTGCCGCAACAAGATCGGTGAGTGTTTGTGCCCCATCTACCGAAAAAAGCTGATAGACTGCCTCGGCAAATTCTTCTCTTTGCTCGGGGGTCATGTCGCGGATCCATTGATTGACGGTGCGGTCGAGCTTGCGGCTATCGGGCGTTACATCCTTTAAGTGAACAAAGGAATTACCCAAAACCTCCCATGAAAGTCCGTTGTGTTGCAAAAGACCCGATTTTTGGCGGCTTTTGACAACCGTAAAGTTTTCATCGTGTTCAAGTAGCATTCCAACAACCGAGGATTGCGGAACAAGGTTGATGATGCGCGGGCGCATTTCTACATAGTCGGGATCATCGAGAATGTTTTTGCCAAATCCCGGGCCGTCGTTACTGTAAACAGATACAATCCGCTCTCGAATAGCGGCATCGGCGTGCACGGCGGCATAAACGGCAAGATTTCCGCCCTTGCTATGCCCTGTTACAATGAGTTTGCCATTGTACTTTTCGGCAATGGAAGTCAAATATTCCACCGCCTTTTGCTGTGCCGGCACCACGGGAAGAAAGCACATATTGATATCTTCCTTCCAGCCAACGAGTGTATCGTCTGTTCCGCGATAAGTCACAACTGCAGTTCCGTCGCTCATCTGAAACGTAACGGCTGAGAATTGCAACTCTGTTTCGGGGTCAATTAGATTGACAAAATCCGACATTTTCAGCGTTCCAAAACGTTTGGTCGAACGCATTGCACGCAACATTTTTGCAATATCTTTTGGAATCAACACACCCATTTTTGTCTTTTTAGGATCGGGATAGCGCTCCATAAACGCTTTGGAAGCCGCCCAAACAGTTATATCCCCTTCTTCTCCAGGTGCCGGAATGATATCCTGCATATCCAAATAGGAGAACATGGAGAGAATGAGGCTATCTACCTCGCAAAAAGGAGCAGCCCGAAATGTCAGATCTCCGCGCCAAGTTAAATAATCGTATACGGTTCCCATAAGGATGCTCCTTTCTGTTTGATTTTTTATCCGTGATAAAGTTTTTTAGTTTCGTAAATAGGATCGCAAGTTAAGTTGACACCAAGCTTTTTGAGGGTGTGCTCATCACTTGCAGCTAAAATAACTGTGGAGTGCATTTCGCAATGGCGCAGTTTGGAAAGCTGTGCCGTAGCCTTTGCCGCAACAGGATCGTGGACAGCACAAATGGAAAGTGCAATCAAAAGCTCGTCGGGGTGCAATCTCGGGTTTTTGCTCCCCAAAAGACCTACTTTGAGGTTTGTAATAGGCTCGAGAATTTCGGGAGAAATCAAATCGGTAGCATCATCAATACCCGCAAGCGTTTTGAGTGCATTGAGGAGTGCAGCAGATGCAGGCCCCAAAAGGCGAGACGTTTTTCCCGTAACAACGGTTCCATCAGGCAGTTCAATAGCGGTTGCAGGTCTGCCTGTTGCCTCAGCTTTTGCTCTTGCGGCAACAGAAACGCCTCGTGCTTCCGGGTCGATTCCTGCCGTTTGCATCAAAAGCTTGAGTTTATCAATTTCGTGCTTCGGACCGTTATCCTTACGTTGACGTGTAAGTGCCGCATAATAGCGACGAATGATTTCTTTTCTTGCGGCATCGCAAACGGCATCATTATCCACAATGCAGTTACCTGCCATATTAACCCCCATATCGGTGGGAGATTTATAAGGAGAATCACCGCTGATACGGCGGAACATTGCATCGACTACGGGAAAAATTTCCACGTCGCGGTTATAGTTAACGGTTGTTTGACCGTAGGCTTCCAGGTGGAAGGGGTCGATCATATTCATATCGTTCAGGTCTGCCGTAGCCGCCTCGTATGCCATATTGACGGGATGCTTGAGGGGAAGATTCCAAATGGGAAAGGTTTCGAATTTTGCATATCCCGAACGAATACCGCATTTGCTATCGTGGTAAAGCTGGCTCATGCAAACCGCCATCTTTCCGCTACCGGGACCGGG
>JAFYRH010000127.1 GCA_017559555.1 Clostridia bacterium | reverse complement strand
CTCGGGAGTGAGGTAAGGAACAACTACGTACTTACAACCGATGGTTGCGTACTGACCGATAACGCCCTCGGGATCTTTTATCATATCGAGGTAAGGAACGTGAGCAGAGATCGGAACAAGACCGATTTCCTCACACATAGCGCGAACGTCTTCGGGCTTGTAGCCGTAAAGACCTGCAAACTCAACACCGTCATAGCCCATCTCTTTAATTTGTTCGAGTGTACCGCGGAAATCCTTAGAAGCGGCATCTCTTACAGAATAGACTTGAATTGCTACAGGAAAAGACATATCTTTTACTCCTTTTCTTTTATTATAAAATATAAAAGGGTTTATAAGATAATTATAAGACAAATCGTGCTGTATTTCAAGACATATTTTAAGAAATATGAGACAAATATTGCTATTAGCGATTGGTCAAGAGCTTTAAAAGCGTTTCGTCGGCACAAATGCAAACAAAAATGTGTTCGCCATGAGTATTCATCTCTACAAGATAACGTTTTTCGTCAAAAAGAACACTCGTATAGCTATAATGTTTACCATGCTTTTTGATCGCTTTATGCTCTTCTGCAGTCTCTTTTGTCAAGGGCAGGACCGAACACACATCCGAAAGAGAAACTCGGCAAACCGCCATCGAGCGACGGCCATAATACTCGGTGATGATAAAATCAACGCTTCCCTTTTCGTTTTCTTCCAGCACGTAGTCGTAGCGACGCATCAAGCACATGGAAACCACCAAAACCGCGGCGGCAAAGCAACCCACGCCAAGAATTTGAATCACTCCCGGAAAAGGTGCGTTGGGAATTTGAGAAGAGCCGTACAGCACCACTCCGAGAATTGCCAAAGCCAAGCATAGTAATTTTTCTTTTTTCTTTTCAAATTGAGGACGGTATGCGTACATAAAACTCTCCTTTGCTTATTTGCCTACACAGAAGTGCGAGAAAATATGCGAGACAATATCCTCGGAAACCGCTCTGCCGTCAAGCTCGGCAATGGCTTGCATTGCGGCTTCACAATCGCTGCAGCAAAGCTCTACGGGGAGTCCGTAATCAAGCCCCTCTTGTGCGCGCTTGATTGCTTCCAGTGCCGAAAGTGCTGCGCCTTTTTGGCGTGCGTTGGTAAGGACGGTGTCGTTCTTTGTGTCAAGTTCACCGTTGATAAAACAGGACTCTACAAGAGCAGAGAGTGATTCGGTTCCCCTCCCCTCTTTTGCAGAAAGCGTAACCGTGTGCGCAAAATGAGAAGTGTAAAACTCCTCTTGGACAATGCCAAGGTCAGATTTGTTAATAACAGCAATCACAGTTGCATCGGTACCCGAGAAAGACTCTGCTAATGCTCTGTCTTCTTCGTCGGGAGCGGTGGAACCGTCGAAAACAGCAAGGATGAGTTCGGCATCCTCAAGTGCTTTTCTCGCGCGGTCAATACCGATTTTTTCAACAACGTCCTCGGTTTCGTGCAAACCTGCGGTATCGAACAGGCGAAGCGTTACGCGACCGAGTGCGGCAACCTCGCAAAGAACGTCGCGTGTGGTTCCCTCTACGTCGGTAACGATAGCGGCATCGCGACCGATAATACAGTTATATAATGAGCTTTTGCCTACGTTGGGTTTGCCGCAAATAACCGTGGGTATACCCTCGGCAATTGCGTGACCCGTGCGGTAGGTATCGAGCAATTTTTCAATGCGTTTGATGCTATCCTCAAGAGCATCTTGCATTTCCTCGCGGCTCATTTCGGCAAGATCCTCGTCGGGATAGTCGATTTTTGCATACACGGAAGACAAAACCGCGCACAAAGAATCGTAAATTTCACGGCATTTGCGTTCTACGCGGCCGTCGGTTCCTGCGTGCGCCAATGTTAACTGCTCGCGTGTTTGCGCCTCCAAAAGGTCGCCAAGTGCCTCTGCGGCAGAAAGTCCCATTTTGCCGTTGAGGAATGCGCGGCGTGTGAACTCTCCCGCCTCTGCGGCGCGTGCGCCTGCCGCAAGACAAGCAGTCAGTACCGTTTGCGTGAGCAGAATGCCACCGTGGCAACAAATCTCTACCGTGTCCTCACCCGTAAAGGATGCGGGGGCAGAAAAGACCGTAGCCAAGCCGTTATCAATCTCGTTCCACTCTCCCCTATCATCAGGAGCATAGATCGAACCGAAAATAGCGGTACGGGATGCATATTCAGATAATTTCTTTCCGCTTTTGGGCGAAAAGACCTTTTGACAAATCGAGATGGCATCGGGGCCGGATATGCGCAAAAGAGCGACGCCGCCCTTGCCTCTTGCCGTACTGATGGCGGCAATGGTATCTCCTATAAACATACTAATATCTCTCCTAAAATAATTGGGGAGAGCGAACCTGCACTGTTTCGGGTTCCCTCTCCCCATCATGCGCCGGGCGCAGATTTTGTTGGATTATTCTTCGGTAGCGGTTGCCTTGCTATCGTCAAGGAACATAACAACGCGACGGTTGTTCTCGGAGCCGATAGAGTTGGTGGAAACGCCTGCTACGTGTTGAACCTCGGAGTGAATGATTCTTCTCTCATAGGGGTTCATGGGTTCGAGCATAACGCTCTTCTTGTACTTAACAACCTTTGCTGCCATACGGCGTGCGAGTGCGCGCAGAGTTTCTTCGCGCTTTGCACGGTAACCCTCAATGTCAAGGGTAACCTTAACGTAGTCGTGCTTCTCGCCCTTGATCTTCTTGTTAGCTGCAAGATTTGCAAGGTATTGCAAGGAATCCAGGGTTTCGCCGTGGTGACCAATGAGAAGGCCTGCGCCCTCACCGTCAACGGTGATCAGAATATCGTCGTTGCCGCCTGCCTTCTTTGCAACGGTCAGGTTCAGTTCCATATCACGAACAACCTGCTCGATGAAAGCGAGCGCGATATCGGCACCGCCAAGGGTGTAGATGGCGCGTACCTTTGCCTCTGTTGCACCAATGCCGAGGAAGCCGCGCTTGCCCTCTTCAATTACTTCAAATTCAATATTTTCAACGGCTACACCAAATTCGGCAGCAGCCTTTTCTTTTGCTTCGTCAACGGTTTTTGCCGTTACAATCAATTCTTTTTTCATGTGCCTATATTACCTCATTCAGTTGTTCGTGTTGTCGTCAGCCTTTGTTTCTTCGGCAGACTTTTCTGCGGTATCTTCTTCACTCTCGGTTTTGCGGTCGTCTTTTTTCAGGAGTGCCTTGCCAAAAGGAGTCTTTTGTGCTTTTTCGGCTGCTTCTGCTTTTTCTTGCTTTTCCTTTTCTTCAAGAGCTGCTTTGCGTGCCAAACCACGCTCACGGGTATCTTCAAAATCCTCATCGTCGATATAGTGCAAGGAACGTACTGCTCTTACCTCATCGGAAGATTTTGTTTTGTTGATCTTCTTTTTGGCTTTTCCTGCCATCTCACGTTCAGCCGCCTTGTAGTCTTCCTCGGTAAATTGAGGCAGAGGCATAATGCGAGACATAATAAAGGACTTCAAAAGACCGATCCAGCTACGGAATGCCCAGTATACACCCACAACAGCAGTAACTGCCAAGGTGAAGAATGCGGACATTGCGGGCATGTTTACGTCCATCATAGAGTTGGAGCACGCTTGTTGTCTTGCGTCAACACCGTCATTGGTTGCGGGTTGATACATGAACTTGCGGTTGATTTTAGAGGAGAAGAAATAGGTAACGAATGTCAGAACGGGAACAAGCATCAATACCCAATAGCCGCCTGCGAGGTTGTCCCAGCTGGGGGTCAAACCAAAGTTCAAGTTACCAATGTTAAAGTTAGGAATCATTCCAACTGCCTTATCGAGATTAGCGATTGCTTCCTCAGAGAAAGCATAGTATTGGAAATTGCCGAGCGAATCGATGATATTGTCACCGCTCTCCTTGAGAGAGGACAACAACTCAATACTACCGCGGTTAGAGGAAAGGTTCATACCCAAACCACCTGCCGCAGGAGATGCGGTTGCAAACGTTGTGAGCGCCGTGGTAATGCTCTTACTTACGCCCAGCATGTAATGCAGGGGGTCAATAACGATGTTATAAAGCGCCATAACAATGGGCAATTGCACCAAGAGAGGCAAGCAACCGCTGTAAGGACTAAAGTTCTCACGTTGGTAGAGCTCTTGAATCTCTGCTTGCATTTTTTGCATAGTGGGTTGGTCATTGCGTCCCTTGTACTTGTTCTTAATAGCCATTTCCTTGGGACGGAGAGTTGCTTGCTTAATGGAGTTCTTTTGTTGCTTGATGGAGAAAGGCATCATCAAGATTTCGATAACGATTGCAAACAAGCAGATACCAACAATGTAGCTGCCAAAGCCAAGATACTTGGTGATCCAGTTCAAAATCGTACCGATAATACCGAGAAGACCGTCCCAAAAGCCTGCTTTTTCAACGCCTACGGATTCGCGGAAAGCATCGAGAAGTGTTGCTACGTCTGCCGCGTTCAGCTTATCGAGAATGCCGGTGCCTTCGGTATTGGAAAGCTCTGCATCGGTATAAGCAGTTGCACCTGCAGCGGATGCAGTAGCATTTGCCTTTTTGATAACGTTCTTTGCAGCATCAAGGCTCAAACCTTTGTTTTCGGAATAATTTCCCTTGGGGTCAAAGCCCTCTGCGGTCATGTCATAACCGCGGTTAGCGGCAACCAAAGCCTCACGGGCATCAAACGCATCCTTTGCGCCAAAAGCAGCAGAAAAAATTTCGGCAACCTTTGTCAAATCGCTGGGGGTAAGACCGTGAGCGTTCATCTCCTCGGTGGTGTTCATTTGGAACTTATCCTTGTTGTAGGAGAGTGTAGGAGTCGCTGTTTTGCCTGCACAGCCAACAAGGACTGTCATAAGCATCAGAACTACCAACACAAGTGTGGCAATACGTCCTGTAATTTTCTTTGTTTTCATGTTTGGTTTCTTTCGCCCAATGGCGAAAAACTCCCTTCTTGTTTTTGGGATGTGCACCGTCTTTTCTGATTTTTTGCACGGTGCTGCAAAATCATTGTGCCTCGTTTTCGTCTTGTTCGATGCCGTATTCCTCCGGATAGAAATACTTTGTCATGGGCTCAGCTTTGTACCTGCGGTTGCGAAGTCCCTTTTCGGGTACGGGATCATATCCCGGTGCACAGAACGGTTGGCAGCGAAAAATTCGCCCCACCATAAGCAAAAATCCCACAAAAAACCCACGCTTTTGAAAAGCTTGGATTGCATAAGCCGAGCAGGTTGGAGTAAAACGGCAGGTTGGCTCCCTTTTAAGGGGTGAAAGATATTTTTGGTAAAGACGAATCAGCCAAATACACAAATGCTTCATACCGTTTTGTTTTCAAGGAACATATCAAGCTTTGCAAATCCGCGGCGCAGATCTCTTTCCACATCGGTGGATTTGATACCGAGGATCCCCTCCTTGGGGGCAACGACAACAAGATATCCTGTTTTGAGTTCGGGTTCGATAGCACGGTAGCCTGCACGCAAAATGCGCTTGGCACGACTGCGCTGTACTGCCCCACCCACACGCTTGGTAACGCTGACACCAAAGCGATTGTACGCCTTTTTTTCGGGATTCTCTTTCTTGAGTCGTTTTGCCGCATAATCGCGCAAAACGAACACCGAAACATACTGCCCCGAGTATCGTGCGCCTCGTGAGAAGGTCTTGTTATACAGATGATGTTCCTTTAATGTTGTGTACTTCATTGGCTCTTTCCTCTGGCTAAAGTTTTGCTTCCGTCATTGAAATTTTAAAATTGATAGATAAAAAATGCGAATTGTCGCTAACAAACAAAAACGCCGACAGCGCGAACGCGCAAGGCACGCTTCACAGCAGTCGGTGTTTTATGTTGGAATTGTCGGCAAAAGAGTCGACAATTAGTAGGTCAGTCTCTTTCTGCCCTTTGCGCGTCTTCTCTTGAGTACGTTTCTGCCATCAGCAGTCTTCATTCTCTTTCTGAAGCCGTGCTCCTTTTTTCTTTGACGCTTTTTCGGTTGGTAAGTTCTGAGCATCGTTTTGCACCTCCTTTAGATTAATCGGAAGCGTTTCACACTTTCAAGCCTGGAATACGCTTTTTACACAATGACACGTCATATTATAACCGATTACGCCCTTTTTGTCAAGGGTTTTTTCAAAAATAATTCGAAATATTTTCCACTTTTTTATTTATATATTATTAAGTGCGCTCAAAAGTCTCTTTTGGAACTTCCTCTTTTTGGCTTTTTTTGTACTGCTTTGTCCAGGTAATTGCCGATTGCGCTACGCGGAAAAGGCTGTATGCCGCCATAATAAGGTAGTTGATGTTTGCAATATTCCCCGTGCAGATCGACACCCACATCACTACGTTTGCAATCGCTGAAATCAAATTGTAATAAGGTGTTTCAACGTAGCGCAAAAGCGCCAATACCGTAATCACAAGTCCGATAACAAACAAAAAGATATCCAACATCACCTGCTGTTGTCCCCCCTCAAAAAAAGGCAACAAAAGCCAATAGCAAAGCTGACAGCCAACCACGGTAGAAGAAATTACAACGGCTTCTCCGCGCCAACCAAGCGTGCGAAGCTTGGCAGAATTGCCGTCGGCATGCTTCTTCCAGTTAAAGAACGAGAACAACTGAAGAGGCATAGACACCAACAGGCAGTTGATAACCGAAAAATACAGTCCCTCGGTAAAAAATCCGATGCCGTAAAAGGCCGCATTCAGTCCGCCAATCAAAAAGGAACGGCGGTCAACGCGTGCGCTCAAAAGCAAAATAACAAGCGTGTTGAGTGTTGGCAAAACCTTATACCATTTTTGTTTGAACACAAAAGCGCACGTCAAAATCGCCACGGCACAAATGCCGATGGGCACCCATTCCAACCATATTTTTTTATGATTTATGTTTCGTTTCATCTCTGTTTCTCCTTTTGACCAAGGATTTCAAAACCAACATATTATAGCACAAAGAAGCTTATTTTTCAATAGCGTAATAGGACGAGTTTTTGTACTTTGTGTCCCATTGGGATATGCAAAACAACAAAATGCAAAAATCTTTTCGCCTTTGTGTCACAAAGCCGATTTTCTCTCTTGACGAAAGACCCAAACAATGGTATAATGAAAGAGATTTTAAGGAAAGGAGTCGGAAGCAATGGATCTGATCAAAGACACGGATTTTCGAAAAGAACTGAATGGCAATCCCCGTTCGGGTTACCTCTTTTTTGGCGACGAAGATTATCTCAAATCCTTTGCCGTCAAGCAGGCTCGCGAGCTGATTTGCCCCGACCCCACCTTTGCCTTTTTTAATGAAATTCGCCTTGATGCGATGGATTTTGATGCGCAAAAGCTGATTGATGCGCTCATGCCCCTGCCTATGATGGCAGATAAAAAATTGGTCATCCTTTCGGGGCTCAATTTCAATTCTATGAAACAGAGCGAGGTTGACGATCTTTGCGATGCCCTTTCTACTCTGCAGGACTATGACTACAACATGCTCATTGTGAGTGTTGCCGCAGAGCATTTGAACGTGGGTAGACTCCCCAAAGCCCCCTCAGCACTCCTCAAAAGACTTTCGGAATATCTGACACCCGTTCAGTTTGACCGTTGTTCCACGGCAAAGCTTGCCGCGTGGGTACAAAAACACTTCGCCCACAACGGGATTGAGGCTTCTCCGGCGTTATGCTCACTCTTCCCCGAATACTGCGGACACAGCATGTATATTCTCGCAAACGAAATAGACAAGCTCAGCTTTTATTTGCGTTATCACGGCAAAACAGTTGCCGACGAGGAATCGATGCGACACGTTTGCACACCCCTCAACGAATATGACACTTATGCTTTTACAAACGCTATTATGGCAGGCAGATCGGAAGAGGCTCTTGCTATTCTTGCCGACTACCGATTCCGTAGAGCGGATCCTATTCGCATTCTTGCCGAAATGGCAGGCACCATTTGCGATATGGCAGTCATTCGCGCAATGACCGCAGAGGGCGCTCCCGTCAGCGAGATCTGCGCCGCATTCAAGCCCGCGTGGCACGAGTATCGCGTAGGACTCTATCAGAAGAGCTTGCGACAAATATCCGAAAAACGTCTGCGTAACGCAATGGAATTTTGCCAAGAAGCCGACCGCGCTCTCAAGCTCTCCCCACAAGGCTACACCGCCCTCGAACAGTTGATTTGCAAATTTTAATGATTTTGGAGATACGTTATGGCTAAATTATACTTTAAATACGGTGCAATGGGTTCTTCCAAAACCGCGAACGCGCTCATTACCCGTTTCAATTATCAAGAACGCAACATGAAGGTTTGGCTCATTAAGCCCTCTATCGACGACCGCGACGGTGCAAATATCATTCGCTCTCGCATCGGTCTTGAAGCCGTTGCCGACGTCATCACTCCCGATGCCGATATCCTTGCCCTCTTTGAGGTAGGTCACAAGGATTGCGACACCGTTATTGCCGATGAGTGCCAATTCTTCACCCCCGAGCAGGTCGATCAACTGCGCAGAATCGTTGACGTATACGATATTCCTGTCCTTTGCTTTGGTCTGCGTACCGACTTTTTGACTCACCTCTTCCCCGGCAGCTTGCGTCTCTTTGAGGTTGCCGACTCTATTACCGAGATCAAAACCATCTGCTCCTGCGGTGACAAAGCAATCGTAAACGCCCGTATCGACGGTGACGGTCACGTCGTTACCACCGGTAGCCAAATCCTCATCGGCGGTAATGATTCCTACATCGCTATGTGCCACAAGTGTTGGAAAAAAGCGGCTAATAAAGAATAAAAGATTTGTGGGGGATGATGTCCTCGGCATCCCGT